>JABMOP010000164.1 GCA_013204125.1 Rhodospirillales bacterium
ATGACGTCCGCGAACGCATATTCGACACTTTCTTCACCACCAAAAACGTGGGCGAAGGAACCGGCCTCGGCCTTTCTATGACGCATGGAATTATTACCAAGCATGGTGGCCATATTGATGTCACCAGCGCGCCCGGGCTCGGAACGACTTTTGATATCTACCTGCCGCTTGCCAAGGGCGCGGAAGCAAGCACAGAATATGAGATGCAAGGAGCTTAGCCATGGCGCGCATCCTTTTGATAGATGATGAAAAATTAGTCCGCTTAACGGGTCGCAAGATGCTTGAAGCGGAAGGTCACGAAGTTTCCGAAGCCGAAAACGGCAACGAGGGCCTGGCCATATATCAAGAGCAATCCATCGATCTGGTTATCACCGATATCTTAATGCCCGAACGCGAAGGTATTGAAACCATTCTAGAGCTAAAAAAATTAAATCCTAATGTAAAAATAATTGCCATGTCGGGCGGTGGCAGGATTAAGAATCTGGACTATCTCAACATGGCCGTCGCTCACGGCGTCGCCAATAAATTGGCCAAACCTTTTTCCAGATCCGAATTGATAACTGTCGTTACCAGCTGCATCGGGTAAAACCCGTCCATTGTGACACCGCCGGCCCCGAAATTCGCATTTGATGTGTATCAAGGCCGCCCGGCCCGCACCCCGTTAGCCTTACCTTCAAAATTGAAACCTGACCAAATGGCTGCGGGTTCGGGCTTCCATGCCCCGGTGCGCGGTTAACACGGAGGCTACTCATGGCGGATATCGTATTTGGCGTCGGTTGTTCGCACAGCCCGCTTTTGGCAACCGAGTCTGAACAGTGGAATTTGCGCGCCGCAGACGACGCAAAAAACCCGGCCCATTGGTATAAGGGCGAAATCCATACCTACGACGAGTTGGTGAAGCTGCGCGAAGACGAACATATCGAAGCGCAGATTACCCCCGAAGTCATGCGCAAACGCCACGAGGACAATCAAAAGCATCTCGATTTTCTAGGGCAAAAGATCAAAGACGCGGATTTAGATGTTCTGGTCATCTTCGGCGACGATCAACGCGAAAACATCCTGACCGATAATTCACCGGCGTTTCTCATTTTCAATGGCGCCGAAGTGCCGTTCAAGCAAACCTCTGCGGCGCGCATGGCCAATATGTCGCCCGGCGTCGCCGTCGCCAACTGGGCGCGGGTTCCGGACGAAGACATGGCGCTGATCGGATCGCCCGAACTTGCCAACCACATCATCTATAACGTCGTGCAGAACGGATTTGATGTATCGGTCTCCGATTACATCGCAGAGCGCGAAAATGCCGAAGACGGCATTGGCCATGCCTTTGGCTTTTATTACCACCGCCTGCTGAATGATATGCGCGACACGCCCGATATGGCGACCTTGCCGATTTACCTCAACACCTTTTTCGCGCCGAACCAGCCGCCGCTTTGGCGTTGCCTGGATTTCGGCAAAGAGGTCGGGCGCGCCATTCGCAATTGGGACGCAGATATCCGCGTCGGCATTGCGGCTTCTGGCGGGTTCAGCCATTTCGTCATCGAAGAAGACGTCGATCAGCGGTTGATCAAGGCGATCACCGAACACGACGAAGATACATTGCGCGCGGAACCGGAATGCAACCTTCAATCGGGCACTTCTGAAATCAAGAACTGGGTGGCCGCCATGGGGGCGCTCGAAGGCACCGGGCTCGAATTTCAGCTGCTTGATTATATTCCGTGCTACCGCTCCATGGCCGGCACTGGCAATGCCATGTGCTTCGGGCTTTGGAACTGAAAATAACGGGTTTCACGATCTTGGGTTTAAGTATCTTGGGTTTAAGTATCTTGGGGCGTGCAAATGACTGAACCAGGGTCGGCAGAAGCCGCCTTTGTTTTTTTCTAAACCCCTAGGCTTTAAATTCTTCGGTCAGGTAGTCGAGCCGGGAAAGAACTTCGCGGTCGGTAATCTGGAATATGCGCGCGCATTTAGAGGCCGCTTTATGGCTGATCCAATTGCCGTGCGGCAAGGTAAAGACGTCGCTTTTCCCCCAAGAGATCGTTTGTTCGCCGACATTCGATGCGCCTTCGCCTTCGGCCACGTAGCAGACCATGTTGGCATTGGTGCGGTAGGGCTGGGTTTCCTGACCCTTCGCCAGTGACAGTAGATAACAATCGACCGTACCCATCGCCGCGCCGCCGGTTTCTGTATGGGTATAGCGGAGGCGTTTTGATCCATCGGCGGCGGGCGCCATTTGATCCAATGTTTCGATGACCGTTGCCCAGGGATAGCGGAACATCGGCGAATAAGAATTGGGCGTCGTTGCCGGCGCGCCGCCGCTGCCCATCGGCGTCAACCCGGCCCCCGCATGGGCGCCATCGGACAACAGATCGGGGAAATCATTGGTCGGTCCCGGCTCAAACACGGCGATATTGAAATGCGAGAGGATCGGCACATCAAGCGCATCCAACCAGACCGCCCGCCCTTCGCCGCCATGAATATGTTCGTGCCAGGTCCAGGCCGGGGTCAAGATCATATCGCCCGGCAACATCGGACATTCCTTGCCGTCGACCTTAGTGATCGCCTTGCCGTCGCCTTCGACGACGAAGCGCAACGCATTGGGCGAATGACGGTGCGGGCGCGCCATTTCGCCGGGCAACAAAACTTGAAAATTAACCGATAGATTGACGCTGGCGGTGCGTCCGCCCGATTTGAAGGTGTTCGGATCGACCATGCAGAGAACCCGCCTTTCGGCATCTCTCATATCGGTCGCATCAATCGCCGCGTCGAGCATCGGGTCCATCTGATCCCATTTCCAGACATGCGCCGGGTCGGCTGCGCCGAATTGAGGCCCCGGCGCTTCCCATAGGGCGCGCACACTGGCGCCTTCCATATCTTGGTGGAACTGATCGGGTTTCTGATCGGACATGGCTTTTCCCTTCCCCGGTAAGCTTCTCAATATTGGCCCTCTGGTTCCAGCCCTAATAAATGTTGGCCGTACATCGACGTCAGGGCGTCCCAATTGAAACTCACATGATGAGCAACCGCATGGGCATCGCGCCAGGCGCGTTGAAGGTATTCGGATTTCTTGATGCCGGCGCCGCCGGCCGCGCCCCACAGCTCGTCCATCCCCTTGACCGCAAGATGAATCGTATAGGCTTGGGCGAGGCGATTATCCATGCGCTCATCGGTGCTTAAGGTGCCGCCTTCATCCATGATGGTGCGCCGGGAGGCTTCCAATTGTTCGAACAGCATCGCCTTGGCGGCTTTCAGCGCACCGGCGGCGGCACCGACGCGCATCTGGACCGATTGATAATCGGCGACGGTCTTACCGCCTCTGACAACCGCGCCCCGCGTTGTCCAATCCTTGGTCTGGGCGATGAAATGTTCGAGCGCGCCTTCAAGGCAGCCGATGGCCGGCGTCGAAATCGAATAGGCGATCAGGGACAACAGCGGATACCGAAAAAGCGGGCTGGTGTTAATCTCAGTGCCGGGCGCCTTTCCCGAGGCCAATTGGGCGAACGTCACCGAGCGGTGTTCGGGCACGAAGGCATCTTTGCAAATCATATTATGGCTGCCGGTGGATGCGAGGCCCATGGTGTCCCAACTGTCATCGACGGTAAAATCGGATCGCGGCAAGATAACAAAGCCGGGGGCTGGATCGCCTTCGCCCGCCGGCGGCAGCATCGCCCCCATCAATCCCCAATCGGCGTGATTACACCCGGACGCATAGGACCAGATGCCGGACATTCGAAACCCACCATCGACCCGTTCGCAGATGCCCGACGGGGCGTAGGAGCCGACCGTAATGGCGTCGGGATTATCGCCCCAGATGTCTTCTTGGGCGTGCAGCGGAAAGAGCGCGATCACCCATTGGTGGAGGATTGTCAGCCCGGCCACCCAGGCGGTCGAAGCATCGGCCTTGGACCATTCCAGGCTACAGCGGATCACCGTCGGCAGATCAACTTCATAACCGCCAAACCGCGCCGGCAGCATCAGCCGGTAAAAGCCGCCCGCTTTTATGGCGTCGATAACTTCGGGCGACACGTGGCGCGCAAGCTCGCCTTCTTCCGCCCGCTCCCGGATCAGCGGCGCAAGCGCGCCCGCTCGGGCGACAAAGTCATCGGCTGATAGCCCTGTCGGTGCGCCCGCCATGGCTCAAATATTAAAGAAGCGTTTCAGATTGAGGCCGAGAATGTCTTCCTTGGCTTCTTCTGATAGCCCTTCCATTTCCAGCAATCCGGTCACCGTGTTCGGATAGGTGCTGGGCGGATGAGGATAATCGCTGCCAAGGACGATGTTCTTGGAGCCGATGGTCTGAACTGCGCCGGCCAAAGAAAACTCGTCCGGCTCGGCGCCGACCATGGTGGTTTCTCTGATTTGCTCGCTCGGTTTGGTATCGCAACGCGCGCATTGGGGCTCGACCTCGAAAGTCCGATCCAATGTGTACATCGCCCACGGCAACCAAGATGCCCCGGCTTCGTAAAAAGCAAAGCGCAGATTTGGGAAATCGGTCAGCAATCCGCCGAGGGTCAGGCTCGCCATGCACATCATGTATTCGAAACCGAACCCGATATAGTTGGAAATGTGCAAGCGGCGCATACGTTCCCAGCCGATGGTGTAATTGGACGGCACGTGATCGTTGACCCGGCATAAGAACGGATTGCCATGAATATAAAGCGGCACGCCCAATTGGTTGACGACGTCCCAGAACGGATAAAGTTCCAGCGAGTCCCAATTTTCGCCGCGCCAATTTGAATTGATCATCAGCGCCTTGACGCCAAGATCATTGGCGGCGCGTTTTGCCTCGGCGATGCAGCTATCCAGATCTTCGGAGCCGAACGGCACGACGCCGCAGGCGATCAGTTGATCGGGGTAGGCTTTTTGCGCGGCCGCCACTGCGTTGTTGTAGGACATCGAGAGCGCCATGTGCAGACCCGGCCCCCAATCCCGGCCGACCGGCGCGCCGAAGGCGTTGGCATAGATGCCGTCGGGGATCAGCACTTGCATATCGAAGCCGGTTTCCGGCAATAATTCGACCCGCTGTTCGGCAATGCCATGGCCGATAGGGCCGGCGCTTGCTTGCGATTGCGTGCCGGCCTGTGCGATGGCGCCGACTTTTTTGCCCGCCGCCGTTGCCTTGAAGCCGCCCCGGCGTGCATTGCGGTCGGCAAAAACTTCGGTATCTCGAAGCAAGACCCGGATCGCGGATTCAGGAGCGCCGGATTGTTCGGCGATATCGGTGAAATCCACCGGCGGGAAAAAATGACTGTCGCCGTCGATGCGCAAAGCTTTGGTGACCGTTTGATCCATGGAACTTCCCTCCTGGTACATCTATTATTTTTGTTATCGTGGGCCGCAGTATTTGGCTTTGTCCGGGTTATGTAAAGGCTCATTCCATCAATAAATATAAGGGTATTATGCCGAATGCCCCCTTGGACCTGGAATAAAGGCTCAACGCCGGTTTGCGGTTGATAACAGAGCTTCAACTGTTGTACTGCGGTAAAGGCCCGAATTAGAACCATAAAAATGAGACCATGAATAAATTTGCCGGCGGCATCGCCCTTGCATTTGAAAGCCGCAATTACCGCCTGTTCTGGGTTGGTCAATTGGTCAACAATCTTTCCGTCTGGATCAACCGCGCCGGCATCCAGTGGCTGGCCTGGGAGCTGACCCAATCCTTTGCCTGGCTCGGCGTCATCGGCGCCGCATCAATGGTGCCGACGCTGATCTTCGGTCCCATCGCCGGCACCGCCGCCGACCGCTACGGCCACCGCCGCCAATTGCAGACCGCAGCCTCGATCGGCGCCGGCGGTGCGTTTCTCATGTGCGGGGTGACCCTGGCCGGATGGATGAGCGCCGAATTGCTGCTCGGCCTGACGCTGATCGGCGGCACGACGCGCGCCTTCACCGTGCCCGCCCGCAACGCGCTGGTGCATAGCTTGGTGGACCACGAGCATCTATCGGCGGCGATCGGCATGAACGCGGCCACCTATCAAGGATCGATCTTTATCGGCGCGGCAATCGGCGGCGCGGTGGTGATCGCCGCCGGCGCCGGGGCGACATTTTTTATCTATGGCGTCAGCACAATTTTCGCAGTCGTTATGATCGGGCTGTTGGATATCGAACCCCATAGCCGCAAGGGCGGCGAACGCACCAGCTTTTTAACCGAATTGGCCGACGGTTTCCGCTATGCCATCGCCCATGGCGGTATCCGCACCCTGCTGTTCATGTCGATGTTGATGGCGCTTTGCGTCCAGCCTTATCAGGAAATGTTGTCGGGCATCGCCGCCGAAATATTCAAGGGCGGCCCCGGCATCTATACCTTGTTGTTTTCGGCCGGCGGGCTGGGCTCGATGATCGGCGGGCTATGGATCGCCCGGCGCGGGCGCACCCAGGGGCTTAGCCGCGTAACCCGAATTACGTCGATCACCGCGCTTGTCGGGCTGTCCGTATTTTCCCTGTCTCCTTATCTCTGGCTGTCGGTGGCGGCTGCAATCGTCACCGGCACCGGGCTGGTGGTGACGGCGGCGGCGGCGATGAGCCTGATCCAGAACGCCGTCGATCAAGAGGTGCGCGCCCGCGTTCTTTCGATGGCCAGCGTGATCGCCGTCGGCGCGCCGGCCCTCTCGGCCATCGCCATCGGCGCCCTCGCAAGCCGCCTCGGCGTGCAGGGGCCGTTGTTTAGCGTCGCGCTCGCCGGGATTTGCGTCTGGCTGGTGCTGAGCCGCGCCGTCCGCCGCCACGGACCGGGGCTCGAATCCCTGGACAACGAGGCGGCCAGTGGATCAAAATCCCGGTAAAGCAAATTTTGGGAAGGGAGGAACGGATATGAACGGCCATCAAGAAAATTTCAGCGCACCGGTGGTGGACGGATTATCGGTCCGCGTTGTCGTCGATTCTTTTTACGAGCGCTTCTTGCCCAAATCCGAGCATTCCGCCGTCGGAATTGAGCATGTGGCGCGCATACCCGGCCGGCAAATGACGACCTTCGCCGCAGAATGGGGATTGTCGCTGCATCTGGCCTCGGTCAGTGACGGCGCCAAGGCGGAATTCCTGCTCGATTTCGGCTACACGCCGGAAATCCTCAACCGCAATTTCGATCTGTTGGACATCGATCCCGGCAAGCTCAACGGCTTGATCCTCAGCCACGGCCACCGCGACCATTTCGGCGGACTGGACGGATTTGTCGGCCAACATCGAAGCCATATGCGGGACGATATCAACCTCTATGTCGGCGGCGAAACGGTATTTCGCGAAAAATGGATCGGCGAAAAAGGCAAAGAACCGGTGCCTTGGGGGGCCATCGACCGGTCCTCTTTGATCGCGCAGAATGTCGAGCAAGTTTGTTGTCCCGAGCCACATGATTTGGAAAGCGCATTTACGAGCGGCTATATCGAGCGCCAGTCCTTTGAAAAAGTCAGCGGCGGCACCCTGGTCGATGAAGAAGACGATCATTTCTCAGCCGCTGAACGCCAGGGAAAACTCTCCCTCGATCAGCACCCGGACGAGCACGCCACCTGCTACATGGTTAAAGGACGGGGGCTGGTCGTGATTTCATCTTGCGGCCATACGGGCATCATCAATACGGTGAAAACAGCACTCGCCGTCGCCAACACCGACAAGCTACATGCGGTGATCGGCGGCTTCCACTTAGGCCTCGCGCCAAATGACTATATCGACCATACGCTGGACGAGTTGGAAGCGATGGCCCCCGACGCGGTCGTACCGATGCATTGCACCGGCGCCAATTTTATCGGCAAAATACGCGATAGAATGCCGGAAAAGCTGATCACCTCAAATGTCGGCAGCCGTTTCACATTCGGCATTTAGATTTGTAAGGGAGAGAAATTCGATGAAAGCGCACGGCATTCGCATCCATAAATACGGCCCCCCATCGGTTCTGAAATGGGAAGAATTCGATGTCCCGAAACCAGGGCCGGGCCATGTGCTGGTTCGTCATACCGCCATCGGTTTCAATTTCGCCGACACCTATACGCGGAGCGGGCTTTATACGGTGCCCTCATTCCCCTCCCCGATCGGCATCGAAGCGGCCGGCGTTGTCGAAGCGCTTGGCCCCGGCGTCACCGGCATAAAAATAGGTGACCGGGTTGCTTTCGGCGGCGGCGGCGAAGGCACTTATACCGAGGCCAGCCTCCGCGCCGTCGATACCTTGGTGAAATTGCCTAAATGGCTGGACGATAAAACCGCCGCCGCCTGTTTCACCAAAGGCACCACCGTTCAGTATCTTTTCAATCAGACCCATAAGATCAAAAAGGGCGAAACAATTTTGTTTCACGCCGCTGCCGGCGGCGTCGGGCTGATCGCCAGCCAATGGGCGAAAGCGGTTGGCGTGCGCATGATCGGCACCGCATCGACGGCAGAAAAAGCGCGCATCGCCAAACGCGCCGGCTGCGCCTACGTTATCAATACGTCCAAGCAGGATATCGCCAAGGAGGTAAAGCGCCTGACCAACGGCCAAGGAGTCGATGTGGTTTATGATTCCGTCGGCCACGATCAATGGGCCGGCACCCTGGCAAGCGTCCGCAAATACGGGCTGATTGTTTTATTCGGCAGCGCGTCCGGCAAAGCGCCGCCCTTGGATTTATGGGAAGACGGTGCCAAGACCGCGTCTTATTTCATTCGCGCCAAGGCGGCCAATTATGTTTATGACGGCGACAGCCGGCGCAAGGCCGCCCGCCATCTCTTTCGCATGATGAAATCCGGCGCCGTTAAAATTAAAATCGGTCAGACTTACGCGTTGAAAGACGCGGCCCAGGCCCACCGCGATGCCGAGGCCCGGAAAACAACAGGGTCCACGGTCTTGATGCCGTGAGATGCAGAATATAGCGACCAATCGGGGGGATTGATCCAATGACGGATACGAGCAACGCCGTAACCAGCGGCAACAAATTCAAGATCGGGCTGTTCGCCGCCAATTGTTCCGGCGGCATCGCCTGCACGACCGTGCCGGAACGCTGGCAACCGACCTGGGAAAACAATGTGACGCTGGCCCGTATGGCCGATGAGGCCGGCCTTGAATTCATGTTGCCTCTTGGCCGCTGGGCCGGCTATGGCGGCGAAACGGACCATAACGGCACCTCGTTCGAAACAATTATCTGGGCGGCCGGCATATTGGGCGCGACCAAACGTATCATTGCCTTTTCGACCCTGCATGTGGGGCTGATCAATCCGATCTTCGCCGCCAAGCAGATCGTCACCGCCGAACATATCGGCGGCGGCCGCTTCGGGCTTAACATCGTCTGCGGCTGGAACGCGGACGAGTTCGGAATGTTTGGCATCGAACTTGGCGAACACGACCGGCGCTACGAGCAAGGCGAAGAATGGCTGGAAATTTGCACCCGCGTCTGGACGGAAACCGAGCCCTTCGATTACGACGGCGAATTTTTCCATCTTAAAAACGTGCGCGCCGAACCTAAACCGATCAGCACCCCGCGGCCATTGATTATGAACGCCGGCGGCTCGGCCGCGGGGCTCGATTTCGCTGTCAAAAATGCCGATTTTCTGTTCCGCAATATCTCGACCATGGAAAACGCCAAAGCCGATATCGCCAAGGTCGCCGCCGGCGCAAAAGCCTTGGACCGGAATGTGGGCATCTTCACCAACGCCTATGTGGTGTGCCGCCCGACAACCAAAGAAGCGGAAGAGTATCATCATTATTACGCCGTCGAAAATGCCGACGAAGATGCCGTCGACCGTATCTTCACCGGGCGCGGCATCAAGGATAATCCGGATTTATCGGACGACGTTAAAGCCCAGATGAAAATACGCATCGCCGCCGGCAACAGCGCCTTTCCGCTGGTCGGCGACCCTGATACGGTAGTCCAGAAAATGACGGCCTTAAGCGAAATGGGACTGGCCGGCATCGCCATGGGGCTGGTCCATTACGTCGAACATTTTCCTTATTTTCGCGACGAAATTTTGCCCCGGCTGGTCCGCGCCGGCTTAAGAGAGGAAGTTCCAAATGACTGAAACACAAGCCAATAAACCGCTCGGTTGGCGCGCCAAGCTCGGCGTCATCATCCCGACCGTCAATACGGTGACCGAGCCCGAATTCAGTGCGATGGCGCCGGACGGCGTCACCGCCCACTTCACCCGCATGCCGATCCATTTCCACCCGGAAGAAGACGGGTTCAAGGAATTGATGGATGATCTGGACATCAGGTTGGATGAGCTGAAGACCTGCGGCTCGACCATCGTTGCCTATAATTGCACGGTCGGCTCGATGGCCTGCCCGTCGGATATGTTGACCGATAAATTGGAAAGCGCGACCGGCGCCGTTTCCGTTTCTACCGCGGCTTCGGTTTTAAAAGCGTTGGCTGCCCTCGGCGCCAAGCGCATCTCAATGGCGACGCCTTATGCCCAAGCGACCAACCAACACGAAAAGGAATATCTGGCAAGATTCGGTGTCGAAGTGGTCGCCATGGCCGGCTACGAATTCCCAAACAGCGGCGAGGGCGGGCGCAATTATGCGGCCGTGCCGCCGGGCGAAATCATGGCACATGCGCGCGCCGTCGATCGGCCCGAAGCCGACGCTATATTTATCAGCTGCGCCAATTTCGGGTCCGCCGGCATCGCTCAGGCGTTGGAAGATGAGTTGGGTAAGCCGGTTATCACATCCAACATCTGTACCTTTTGGGCGGCACTGCGCGCCGGCGGCATCGAAGATAAGATCGAAGGCTTCGGTCGCCTGCTGGCGGAGCATTAAAATCAGATGTTAGAACTTTATCACAACGATATGTCGACCTGCGCCATGAAGGTGCGGATGACGCTGGCGGAAAAAGGGCTCGAATGGAAAGGTCATCATTTGGACCTTCGCGCCGCCGATCAGTTGAAGCCGGAATACCTCAAAATGAACCCCAACGGTGTCGTCCCGACATTGGTGGATTTCGGCCAGGTGATTATTGAAAGCACCGTCATCAACGAATATCTCGACGATGCGTTTCCCCAAATACCGCTTCGCCCGCACGGCGCGCGGCCGCGTGCCCAAATGCGCATGTGGACCAAAAAACTGGACGAAGGGCTGCACAATCATACCAGCACTATTTCGTCGGCCATGGCTTTTCGTTATCAATTCGTCGATCAAGGCACCGAGGCCTTGGAAAAAATGTTCGCCGCCATGCCCGATCCCGCCAAACGCGAACGCCGCAAGGATTTGATTACCAACGGCATCCGTTCAAACATTTTTCCAGATGCCCTTCGCGCCTGGAATAAAACATTGGGCGAAATGGAAGAAGCACTGAGCAATAGCCCTTGGCTGACCGGTAGTGAATTTTCGCTCGCCGATATCTCTTACGCCCCTTACATGACCCGCTGGGACCATTTGCAGCTAAACGAAATGTGGGCCAACCGCCCGCGCCTTGCCGATTGGTATGACCGCATCCGTCAACGGAGCAGCTACGACGATGGCCTGACCAAATGGTTCAGCGATAAATATTTGGTGCTGATGGCCGAAAAAGGCAGCGAAGCCTGGCCCAAAATCAAAGAAATTTTATAAACCGCTTATGAAATTCGGGCGCAGCGATCACCTCAAGGGCCTCGCCCTGACCGGCCTCGGCGTTGTTATCTTATCGCCGGACGCCATGTTGGTGCGGCTCATATCGGCGGACCCAATGGGTCTCCTATTTTGGCGCGGATTGTTGATGTCGGTGGCCTTTGGGGTCTACCTCGCAATCCGCGAGCGCGGCCGTTGTTTATCGCTGTTCACCAACATGAACCGCCACGATCTCCTGACGGCGCTGTTGTTCGCCGGCGGCACAATTGCATTTGTCATTTCGGTCAAGCACACCTTCGTTGCCAATACCCTGATCATTCTCTCTATAACGCCCTTGCTGGCGGCGCTTCTATCGATCCTGTTCCTTCGCGAACATATCGAGCGTTCGGGCTGGATCGCCGTCGTCGGTGTCTTTATCGGGACCGGGATCATTTTTTCCGGAAGCACCGGAGAAGTCCTTTGGGGTGATGCCGCCGCCTTGGCTGCGGCTTTCATCATGGCCGGGCAGTTCGTCGTGCTGCGCGCGGCGCGCATGACCTGCATCGCGCCGATGATGACCATGAGCGGAATTATTATCGCCGGCGCTGTCTGGCCGTTCGCGCCAAGCCTTTCCATTCCGCCCGATGATTTTATCTGGATGGGATTGCTCGGCCTGATCGTCCTGCCGGCCGCATTTTCGTTGATATTTTTAGGGCCGAAATATTTGAAGGCGCCCGAGGTTGGCTTGGTGATGCTTTTGGAAATGGTATTGGGGCCGATCTGGGCTTTATTGGCGCTCGGCGAAGTTCCAGGGAAAACGACGCTTTGGGGCGGCGCGTTGATTCTCTGTTTCTTAGGCGGCCATTCGGTCTGGCGTTTAACGAAAAACGGCGATTAAGCGGACCCCGCGCCGACCCGAACGATGCCGCCGCCGGCGCGGTCGGTCACCTTATAAAAATCTTGCAAGGCCGCGCGTCTCTTCCAGCCGGGCATCATTAACCACAATCGCAGCAAGTGACGCTTCAACGCCGGATCGGGATCGTCTTCGTAATCGGTCCGCGCATGCAAGATCAGCCGGTTGTTGAGAAATTGGATGTCACCGGGTTCGAACTCCATATCCAGAAAAATACCAGGACGCGCAGCGGTATCAATGAGGGTTTCAAGCGCGTCTAAATCCGCCTCGTTCATTGGAAAACCTTCTTCGGTAGCCTGGCGGATGGTCATCGGCAAAAGATAACATTCGACGCCCGTGCCGGCTTCGGCAAAGACCGGCACCGGGTGATCGGTCGGCGGCTGGCCATGGGCGCGGCGGCTGTTATAGAAACCGCGATAAAGGATTTCCAATTTATCCGGATATTCTTCCAAGAGGACATTATGGATCGCCGGGGCGCTGGCGATCCGGCTGGCGCCGCCTTCGGATGCAGTTTTGAGGCACAGCAATCCAACCACATCGACCGGATCCATATGGTATTCGATTGATCCGCTTGATGTGTAATAGCGGTCGGTCGCGCCTTTATCGATGACATCGCCAAGCCGCTCGCCGGCGGCGCTTTGCGACACGCCGACGCCGAGATGGGTGCCGATGCCCCACAAAATAGCGCCCAGTTCGTCCGCCGTATAATCACCGACCGGCAAGCCGCGCATGAAGAAAAAGCCCCTGCCGTTCGATAATTCCCGCTCGGTCGCCGCCAACACCGGCGCCAGTTTGGGCAATTCTAAATCGGCGCGGGTGGCGTCATCCAAGGTAATCCCCTTGGCGCGTACGTTTTCGGCGGCGGCTTCAAGTTCGGCGCGCGCATCTTCGGACAGCCGGATGATCCAATCCCTGTTCCCCGATAACTCGGACCCCAGCCACACTTTCGGCCCTGATATTTCTTGAATATCGGTCATGGGATTAGTCTAAACCCTATTCCACCGGCAGGCCAGCGGCCTTCCATTCGGGAAAGCCATCAGCTAAGCGGCGCACATTGTAGCCTTTCCGGCGCAATTCATACACCGCTTCAAACGCCAGGACGCAATAAGGCCCCCGGCAATAGGCGATGACCTCCTGGCCTTTGGGGATGGCGCTTAAGCGTTTTTTCAAATCGCTCAGCGGCACATTAGTTGCACCTCGGATATGGCCGGCATCGTATTCTTCCGAAGGGCGCACATCGATGACCGTTACCAGTCCGTCCTTGGTGCGCTGCATCAATTCGTCCCGGGAGACCGGCTCCAAACTATCGCGTTCACGGAAATAGCCATCCACGACCCGATCCACTTCGGCCACATGGCGCTCGGCGGTGGTCCTTAAAGAGGCGATGAGATCAAGAACATCATCACCGGCAAGGCTGTAGAGCACGAAAAGCCCATCTTTGCGCGACGTCACCAAACCGGCGCGGCGGAGATGTTGGAGATGCTGAGACGCATTGGCGGTGGTCATGCCGGTCGCCTTGGCCAAAGCCTCTACACCGCGTTCGCCTTGGGCCAGGAATTCCAAAAGATCGAGGCGGTGCGCATGACCGAGCGCCTTGGCAACGATGGCGAATTGTTCAAGCAGTTGATGCTTTGGACTAACTTTGGACATGAGGCGCTCACTTTGTTACCGGCGCGCTGCGTCAACTTGACAATCACAACACTATTAATATACTATTCAATTGATTTATTGAATAGTAACCATAAATTGAATTGCAAGCAAGAGCTAATTTATGCCCAAACGGGTATGAAATTGGAGGAAACGAGCGCGTGAACAAATTAATCCTCAATAACGAGCCCGCCATCAGGCTTGGGATTTTTATCGCCATGATCGCCCTCATGGCCGCGTGGGAATTCATTGCGCCGAAGCGGGGCCGGGCCTTTTCGCGCCTCGCCCGCTGGCCGAGCAATTTCGCAATCGTATTCCTGAACACCGCCGTCCTGCGTATTCTGTTTCCGGTGGCTGCCGTCGCTACGGCAATTGTCGCCGCCGAGCGCGGCTGGGGATTTTTGAACCTTGCCGGGCTTCCTTCCTGGGCGGCGGTGATTATCGCGGTCGTCCTCCTCGACTTAGTTATTTATTTGCAACACGTAATTTTCCACGCAAGTCCGGTGCTATGGCGGCTGCACCGTATGCACCATGCGGATCTGGATTTCGATTTCACGACCGGCGCCCGCTTTCACCCGATCGAAGTTGCATTGTCGATGCTTATCAAGCTGGCTGCGGTGGCGCTCATCGGTGCACCGGCGGTGGCGGTTATCATATTCGAAGTGGTGCTGAACGCCGCCGCCATGTTCAATCACGGCAATGTTCGCATTCCCATCGCAGTGGATAAGGTGTTGCGATTGATAATCGTGACCCCGGATATGCACCGGGTTCATCATTCCATTGTAGCAACTGAAACCAACAGCAATTTCGGTTTTAACCTTCCCTGGTGGGACCGGATATTTCGCACTTACCGGGACCAACCAGCGGCCGGGCACGAAAAAATGACCATCGGTCTCGATAGCTTTCGCGGGCCGCGCCAACTGCGCCTCCATTGGATGCTGGTTCAGCCGTTCCTCGGCGGCGGTGGAAATTTCGAGCCTGGAGCCTACAAAACCCTGACCCGAATAGTGTTTGCCGCCGTGTTGATCGGCGCCATTGCCTGGGCCTTTATGCACCGGCAGGAATTAGACGTAACGGCCCTCGAAGCGCACCTCGCCGGCTTCGGCGCGCTCGCACCCCTCATATTCATCGCCGCTTTTGCCGTGGGGGCGGTATTAATCCTGCCGGGGGTTATCTTCACGCTGGCCGGCGGCGCTTTGTTCGGCCCGTTTTTCGGCCTCGCCTTCAATCTGACCGGCGCAACCATCGGCGCAACCATTGCCTTTCTGATTTCACGCCATTTGGGTGCGGACTGGGTCGAACACAAAAGCGGGCCGCGGCTCAAACGGCTGATGGAAGGTGTCGACGCCGAAGGTTGGCGGTTTGTCGCCTTTACCCGGTTGGTGCCGTTGTTCCCCTTTAATTTGCTGAATTACGCGCTCGGCCTGACCGGCATCAGAACCCTGCCTTATGTGGTGACGACGGCCATCTGCATGATACCCGGCGGCTTGGCCTATACCTATCTGGGTTACGCCGGACGCGAAGCCCTGGCCGGCGGCGAAAGTGCCGTGCAAAACGCCCTTTTGGCGATTGGGTTATTAGTGGCAGTGGCGTTCCTACCGCGCCTTGTCCGCGCCTTCCGCAAGCCCAATTCGATCTCTGTCGGTGATCTTGCAAGCCGCTTGAAATCAGAAGACGCAATCACGGTTCTTGATGTTCGGGGCGCCGATGATTTCACCGGCGAACTTGGCCATGTTCCGGGCGCATTGAACATGCCGTTGGCCGGTTTAAGCGAACATTTGGACGCGTTGAAAGCTAAGGCCGGCGGAACCGTGGCTGTCATCTGCCTGACCGACAAAAGATCACGCGCCGCCATTTCGCTGCTGGAAAAGCAAGGGTTCACGGATCTTTTGCTGGTCGATGGCGGCATGAAGGAATGGAACCGGCTCGGGTTTGCGGTCAACCGCGAGGGGAATGCCGGAAACAAAGGGACCGCGAAGGAGAGTTCACTATGAAGATTTTATTCATCCTTAATGACCCACCTTACGGAACAGAGCGCTGCTTCAATGCTCTCAGGCTGGCGCAGGCGCTTTTGAAGTCCGAACCCAACCCGGAAATTACTCTATTTCTCATGGCCGACGCCGTGGTCTGCGCCAAGACCGGACAGAAGACGCCGAACGGTTACTATAATCTGGAACGTATGATTAAATCTGTAAGTCGCCAAGCCGAGGTCGTCCTTTGCGGCACCTGCATGGATGCCCGTGGACTCGGCGACGAAGAACTCGTTGAAGGCACCGAACGCGGCACCATGCCCCAACTCGCACAATTCACGATCGAAGCGGACAAGGTTCTGGTGTTCTGATCGGCGTCCAATTGACTGTCGCCTCGATAAGGAGACCAACATGCACATCGTCATCATCGGAGGTTCATTCGGAGGGCTGACAACAGCATATGATCTGAGGCGGCTCCTCCCTCGCCGCCAATACGAGATCACGGTCATCTCCAAAGAACGGCGCTTCATTTTCATCCCATCGCTGCCCTGGGTCGCCATGGGCAGCAAAACCATCGCCGACATTTCATTCGACCTTGAACGACCGTTAACCTCAAAAGGCGTTAATTTCGTCGAGGCGGCGGTAACCGGGATCGATCCCCAGGCCCGCAAAGTCCACACGGATCAGGAAGCCTTTGATTACGACTATCTGGTGATTGCCACCGGCCATCGCAGCGCCAACGAGGCGGTGGAAGGTCTTGGACCCTTCGATGGCCCCGGGCATTCGCTGATGTCTCCGCCGGAAGCAGAAGAGGCAAGAGACGCCTTGGCGGCGTTCCTGGACGATCCCGGTCCGATGGTCATCGGCTGCGCCCCCGGCGCCAGCTGTGTGGGGCCGGCCTACGAATTCCTGTTCGAGGTGCATCATGCGTTAAAGCAACGTTCGCTTGCCTCGAAAGTGCCGATTACGTTCGTCACGCCGGAACCCTTTCTCGGCCATTTCGGCGTCGGCGGCTTCGGTAAAATCCGCCAGTTCCTGGAAGGCGAACTGGAAGACCGCGATGTGCGCTACCATACTTCGGTGGCAATTTCGAAGATCACCGCTGGTTCGGTTGAATTGGAGGACGGAACGGAATTCGAATCCCGTTTTTCGCTCGTCATTCCGCCCCTGGCCGGGGTCAAGCCGGTCGCCGAAGCGGAAGGCCTCGCCAATCCAAAGGGATTTATTCCTGTCGATCCCAATTACCGGCATAAGGACTTCGGCACCATATACGCCGTTGGCGTCGCCGTCGCCCTGCCCCCGGTTGAAGAAACACCGGTGCCGGTGAACTTCCCGAAGACCGGCCACATGACCGAACAAATGGCCAAGATCGCCGCCGGCAACATCGCCGCCGACATCCTAGGGGGCGAGAAAACCAGCCCTGATTTGAGGGTCGAATGCATCATGAGCATGGGCACCGAGGGGGCACATATTTTCGCCGATCCGGTTCGCCCGCCGCGTAACGTATCGGCGATGAGCAACGGTAAGCGGTGGTTATGGGCGAAGAAATTCTTCTCCAATTATTACCTGTGGAAAATGAAGCGCGGCGCCACCCGAAGCCCGAAATGGGTGTGGTGACCGGCAGCGGCCCAAGCTAATCGCCGAGTTCAATCCACGCCCCGCCCTGATCGGACGAGGCAACGATGGATTCCATGACGGCGACGTTGCGGAGCGCTTCCTCCGGTCGCACCGGATGTTCCGCTTTACCGGCACAGGCGTCGGCGAAGGCGGTCAACTCCCGGGAGAGCGTGTGATCGACGGAAAATTTCTCGGTAGTTTTCGGCTTTTCGGCATCCGCGGGAAAGAGCGTCAATTCGGTGAAGTTATCGCGCGCTTCCAAAATCCCTTTGGTGCCGTAAATCCGCATGATGGATGATC
>JABMOP010000165.1 GCA_013204125.1 Rhodospirillales bacterium
GAACGATATTTGCACTTGATCAATCATCACATCTTCCACCAACTTCGCAAACGATTCAATGTCGAAGGGTTTAGTAACAAACGCACCCGCGCCGAGTTTTTTTGCCTGGCGCCGATCGAACTCGTATGATTTTGACGAGACGATGATCACCTTGATTCGAGCGAGTGCGCTGTCTCCTTTAATCTGGCTGAGCAATTGCATGCCGTCGACGCCAGGCATCATGATGTCAGCGACCACGCAGTCCGGCATGATTTCCCTGATTTTCTCCAGGGCGGTGGCGCTCTGCTGGACTGGAAAAACCTCATGACCATTTGCGTCAAGCAACGAGCACTCAATCCCAATCATCGCCGGATCGTCTTCGACAACAACAATTTGGTACTTGATTTTGGCGTCGTCTTTCATTTTATGCCCGATTTGCGACCTATGCCCGATTTGCGATGTAAAATCTGAAAACTAGCCACCATTTACAAGGTTTCATAACCCTTTTTTCGGGATTTTCACAATAAAAACCAAGTATTTTGGTAGTTACCGAGGATTTAAGCTTAAAAATATACCTTAAAAGCCATCAGTCAATCCATTACGCCAACCAACGCGCCCACTCGCGTGGCAATATCAGCAACGATGCCGTCCCGTTCCGCGTTACCTGCGGTTTCCATTTTCACGGCTTCAATCGACAATTAAGTATCGCCTAAGTATCGCCGCGCAATATTTTTTGCCCTGTTTCCACCGCCGCCGCCAGCTGTGATAATAATTTAAATATATTGGGTGGTAACGCTTTCTTAAATTTCACCCAACATAATCCATTGCAAAGGGGCGCAAAAATAATGCCCCGCCAATACGATCCAAATGGTGGATGGTGCGATGGAACTGAACGATATGCCCGTATTCGGGCTTATGCGGCGTCGGATGTTGTGGCTTAACCAGCGCCAGGAAGTGCTAGCTAAAAATATAGCCAACGCCGACACGCCGAACTTCAAGTCGCGCGATCTCAAAAAACTCGATTTCAAAGAGGCGTTGCATAGCGACCGCAACAGGTCCAACGCGACCGCAATTTCGACGACCAACCCCAAGCACCTGCAGTCGGCATCAGGCGATTCGCAGCGCCAGTTTAAGGAAGTCGACTCGCGTCGGCCCTATGAGACATCGCCCGACGGCAATCAAGTGGTTCTCGAAGAATAGATGATCAAGTTGAATAAAAACATAGTTGACCACAGCATGATGACCCAACTCTAGCGCAAGCATTTGCAAATGTTCCGTACGGTATTGGGTGGTGGCGGTGGCAATTAATCGTCCGCTCGATTGAACTGAATGTACGCCAAGGAGACCGTGTATGGCCGAAGACTTATTTTCCTCGCTTCGAATTTCCGCAGCCGGCTTGAAGGCGCAAGGCACGCGCTTACGTATCATTTCACAAAATATTGCCAATGCAAATTCTCTGGCAAAATCGCCCGGCGGCGAACCTTATCGGCGCCAGGTCATCACATTCAAGAACGCGCTCGATCGGGAATTAGGTGTCGAAACCGTGCGCACTGGGAAGATACGCACAGATCCTTCTCAGTTTTCCAAAAAATACGAACCAAGCCACCCGGCAGCGGACGCGCAAGGTTATGTGCAGACGCCCAATGTCAATGTTCTGATTGAAATGATGGATATGCGTCAAGCTCAACGAACATACGAAGCCAATCTCAACGTCATGCGCGCGTCGAAACAAATGATGGAAGGTACCATTCAACTTCTGCGTTAGCTTCGGAATATTGGGCTATAGAAGCATCAAGAGAACAATTTAGGTAAGGAGAGTAATATGGTGAGCGAAGCATCAGGCGCATTGAACGCCTACCGGGCAGCCGTCAATCGTTTACAGGAGACACCTGGAAACAGTGATGCGGGGAAGAGTAATCCCAGCGATTTTTCGACAATGGTCAAAGGGTTTGCCGACGATGCGGTGAACGCCCAAAAAACTGCCGAAAGTGCGACAATCTCCGCTGCCGCCGGACAGACCGATTTGAATTCGGTCGTGCTCGCAGTAGCCGAAGCCGAAATTACCCTGAAATCGGTCGTTACAATGCGCGATAAGGTTGTTCAGGCCTATCAGCAGATCGTAAAAATGCCGATTTAGGGAGGGGCGCTATGAACCAGGCCGATGTCCTTGAAATCGCGCGCCAGACTTTCTTTGTAATCCTACAGGCCGCTGGCCCGATAATGGCTGCGGGTTTGGTTGTCGGGCTTATAATCGCGGTTTTTCAAACGCTCACGTCGATCCAGGAAATGACACTTACGTTCGTTCCTAAGATCGTCATCATCTTCGGTGCGGTAATATTTTTCATGCCGTTCATGATGAATGTAATCTTGGAATTCACGCATTCGCTTTATGCCCGTATCGCTCAACTTAGCTAAGGCGAATGCTCGAACAAATTTTAACCGTTAATATATTTGCGTTTATGCTGATATTTGCGCGGGTCGGCACGACGTTGTTTATTATGCCTGGGTTTGGCGGCCAGCAAGTGAACATGCGCGCTCGATTATCGATCGCACTGGCCATTAGTTTTTTGGTTACGCCGATCTTGTCGAGCAAAATACCGCCAATGCCGAGCCACCCCATAGTCCTCTTTAGCATGATGGCCGCGGAAATACTGGCGGGTGCGGTGATCGGAACGGTCCCATTAATTCTGATGGCTGCGTTCCATACCGCCGGTACAGTGATTGCCTTCATCTCGTCGATGGCCAATTCTCTGATCTTCGATCCCATTGCCCAGCAGCAGAGCGCCGTCGTTGCTGGATTTCTGACATCGGCGGCGACGTTATTGTTGTTTGCCATGGATTTGCACCACTTATTTATTCGCGCGATCATTGATAGTTATGAGATGTTCGCTCCGGGTATACCGCTAAATATAGGTGATACCTTGTATATGCTTGCGCGCCATACCGGAGATTCATTCCGTCTTGGGATACAGATGGCCGCACCGTTTTTGTTGCTGTCTTTCGCCTACAACATCGGGTTGGGCATTTTGTCCCGGCTGGCGCCGGCGATACCCTCATTTTTTGTCATCATGCCGGTGCAAATTTCTTTGGCGCTAATTGTTTTGGCGATCGTTGTGCCAAGTTTAATGTTGGTCGGGCTGACCAATGTAGAGCAAGGCATGATGAAGTTCCTCAGACCCTAAAAATTTAGGTGCCTTAATTTAAGCTGGTAATTGGATAGACTATGTCCGACGAAGATAAATCATCAAAAACAGAAGACCCGACAGACAAACGGACCAGCGAAGCCAGAGATAAAGGCCAGGTCGCCATGTCTCA
The DNA here is from genome assembly GCA_013204125.1 of Rhodospirillales bacterium. Classification (GTDB taxonomy): domain Bacteria; phylum Pseudomonadota; class Alphaproteobacteria; order Rhodospirillales; family UBA2165; genus JABMOP01. The sequence goes on from JABMOP010000165.1 coordinate 3,295, forward strand.
GGAAATAAACAGCTGGGCGTCCTTATTCGGCGCAACATTTGCGCTCATCTATATCTTTCCGTGGTTGATGGATAAGGTGCTCAAGTTGGCCATAAAATTCGTTGCAACGCCGCATTTGGTCCCGATGGATATTGATCATGTGCGTTTTCTATTTGTCGATGTTGGCCGCGATCTTTTAATCGCCCTAGCGCCGGTGTTTGCTCTGTTTGCCACTGTTGGGTTGGTAGCTGCCGCGGCGCAGGTAGGTTGGACCTTCTCCTTCCAAAAATTGGAACTCAAGCCCGGTGCCTTTAGTCCTGCAAAAGGCGTAAAGAAAATCATCGGGGTTCGGTCCTTGGTTGAATTTGGAAAAAGTATCGTCAAATTCGGCATTATTGGCGGCGTCGCACTGATCGTCGCCCGCCCTTACCTGGAAGATTTTGAATTGATGCCCGGGTTCGATTTAATGATAACATTAAAACGGCTACAGGATATGGCGGTTGCAATTGTGGTCGTTACGCTGGCGATCATGACCGTTATTGCGGTGCTCGATTGGGTGTACCAAAAGTGGCAACTCAAAGATAGTCTCAAAATGAGTAAGACCGAGGTCAAAGACGAAGGCAAGCAAATGGATGGCGATCCCAAGGTGAAACAACGGATCGCGCAAATTAGAATGGAGCGAGCTCAACACCGGATTATCCAAGCAACCATGAAGGCCGATGTGGTCATTACCAACCCAACCCATTACGCGGTTGCGCTGAACTATGACATCGACACAATGGTGGCCCCAAAATTGGTGGGTAAAGGCGTTGATGAATTAGCACTCCGCATGCGCGAAGTGGCGGATGAATACGATGTGCCTATCGTCGAAAACCCACCATTGGCGCGCGCCATCTATGCGGCGGTGGAGATCGACCAGAATATACCTCCCGAACAATACCACGCAGTGGCCGAGGTCATCAGCTATGTTTACCGCCTTAAGGGCCGTTTACCACATGACGGTTCTCCGCTACGCCCGCCGGCGCCGTTTAACGAACTTGATCCCGGCGAAGTTGCGCCAGGGTGATTCAAATACCGAAATTAGTTGAAGATAGAAGCCGAATCGCGCAAACCAATAGAATTGTGAGCAAAATTTCGGAACCCATCCCGCTAAGCACTGGGCGCGGACCGGCGCAAACGGGAAATCTCTTGACGTCGCCTTGGTCTTCGCTGGCGGCGGTAGCTGCGTTCGCCGCGCTGGCATTGCCGCTCATTTCCGGCGTATTGGGCACGGTGCTCGTTCCATGGGGCTGGGTGTCGGCTGGTGTTAGCCTTCTGGCCGCGCTGCGCACTGGATTTGCTTTTGGGCGTAGAAGCTCGCTAAAGGTGCGCCGCCGCCGATTGGCCGATTATCTTTCAGACCGCGCCGAAGCGCATTTCTTAACCGGGGCCAAGGGCCGGGTTACGTTCCAGAACGATGCATGCATAGCCATGTTCGAAGGCATCAAGGCGGATGCGGTGATATCGCTGACCAGCGTTGCCGTCTTCGACGATATTTTGGCGCTGGACTCGAAAGAAGATTTCGAACGTCTGAAAGGCCGCGCCGCCATCGGCGCTGCCGATGAAGGCGAGATTACAATTTATACGGCAGCCGGTCCGGTGTGTTGGAAACTGATGCTGCGCCCGGTCGATGCTGAAACCGGATCAACTCTTTGGACGCTCGAGGACGTGACCGCCCAGCGCGCCCACGAATATCGCCGCTTGATGCGCGAGAATTTTATTAGCGATCTATTGGATGTGATGCCGAGCGGATTTTTCTCTGCCTCCGCTGACGGCTGGCTCCGCTATGTCAATCAGACGCTTGCTGATTGGTTGGAGATTGACGCCGGGGATGTTGAGCGTGGCGATCTGAATTTTTCTGAATTTGTTGGCGGCGACGGGGCGCCGGAATCGGTGGAAACCGATGCCAGCGGTATGCATGGGCGGCTTACTTTACGTACGCGGAGCGGTGACGAGTTTACCGCTTACCTCATGCAATCTGAAGCAAGCGGTGAAGATGACGACGATGAATACACGCGGTCACTGGTGCTGCGCGATCCGTTTTTGCCGATCGTTGATGATGGCACCGGCGGGCCGCTCCTACGTCGCATCCCGTGGCTTTTTGCCGACGCGCCGGTCGGTATCTTGCTCCTCGACTTGCATGGGGATGTTTTGGATTGCAATCGGGCCTTTCTAAAACTTCTCGGTTTGCACCGCGATGGGGTTGTCGGCCGTCCGCTCACTGATCGTGTCTCCAAGGAAGACCGCGATGACGTGTCAGCACATTTATCCAAAGTGGTCATGGGCGCTTTGCCGGCGACGTTTATGGAAGCGCGCATGCCGGCCGGCGGCGCCCGCGAGTTGGCGGCATCGCTTCATGTTACTCGGATCGCGGACGACGAGGGTGAAGTGACCGGTCTCGTAACCTTCATTATCGACACGACAGAGCAGAAAAATTTGGAAGTGCAGTTTAACCAGGCCCAAAAAATGCAGGCGGTGGGGCAATTGGCCGGCGGTGTTGCCCACGATTTTAACAA
>JABMOP010000166.1 GCA_013204125.1 Rhodospirillales bacterium
ATTTACAACTGACCTTCGTCGGCGTCAATTACTACGATGGCCAGGGCTTCATGGCGCGCAAATCCCTTGGTGTTAAATCTGCCAAGGAACTGGACGGCGCGTCGGTCTGCATCCAGACCGGAACCACGACCGAGTTGAACCTTGCCGATTATTTTCGCGGCAACGGCATGAAGTACAAGCCGGTTCCAATTGAAACCAACGCCGAAGCGCGCACCAATTATCTGGCCGGACGCTGCGATGTTTACACAACGGACGCATCGGGGTTGGCGGCCACGCGGGCAGCGCTCGACAAACCGAACGATCATGTAGTTCTGCCTGAAATCATTTCCAAAGAACCGCTTGGACCGGCCGTCCGTCAGGGCGACGATCAGTGGGCAGATATCGTCCGCTGGACCTTAAACGCCATGATTACTGCGGAAGAATTTGGCATTACATCGAAGAATGTAAAATCGATGACCGCCAACAGCAAAAATCCGGAGGTCAAGCGCCTCCTTGGCACAGAAGAGCTGCAAGGTCGCAAAAGCCTGGGCTTGAGCAGCGATTGGGCCGTGAACATCATCGCCCAGGTCGGTAACTACGGCGAAGTGTTCGAGGCTAACCTCGGAACGAAGACGGCGCTTGGCATCAAACGCGGTGTCAACGCTCAATGGAAAGACGGCGGTCTTATGTATTCGCCGCCGTTCCGCTAGGATCAAGCAACACCCCGCAGCAGCCTGCGGGGTGTTTTTCCTTTAAGGCATAGCCCAGATTTCCCGTAAATAAAATTTCCGGTGGCAAGAGTGGCGAGCCCAACAACCATCCAAGCGGCACCCGGCATTTCCTACCTTTGGCGGGACGAAAAGCTTCGTGGCGTCCTAATTCAGATTGGCGTCGTGCTGGTATTCTTTCTTTCGGTCGCCTGGCTGATCGGAAACGTCACCGCCAATTTTACCGCTCTCAATAAAACCTTCGGGTTTGGTTTCCTGTGGCAGCTTCCAGCCAATTACGACATCAACCAGACGTTGATCGATTACACCAATCAAGACACCCATCTGCGCGCCGCTTTGGTCGGACTGATAAATACAATTTTGGTCGCCGTCAGCGGAATTATCATCGCCACGATATTGGGTTTTACCGTCGGTGCGCTTCGATTATCAAATAATTGGCTAATTGCCCGGCTCGCCTATATCTACATCGAAGCCATTCGCAACGTACCGGTGTTGCTGCATATTATTTTGTGGCACGGCATCATCATCAACACCCTGCCCCACCCGCGCCGCGCCATTGGCCTTGCCGGCAATTCCATATTCATGTCCAACCGGGGGATTGAAGTGCCGCGCCCGATCTTCGAAGACGGCATAGGATTAGTCGCCTCGGTATTTCTTTTATGCGTCATCGCCGCCATCGGACTACACAAAAGAGCGCGCCGAATTCAGGCAGAAACCGGGCGCCAAAGTCATAGTATTTGGACCGGCTTGGCCCTTATCACCGGCGGTACTGTTGTCGCCTATTTCGCGGCCGGCACGCCTATGTCCCTTGAATATCCAGTGATGCGCGGGTTCAATTTTGAGGGCGGCATTAATATGTTGCCGGAATTTGTCGCGCTCACCTGGGCATTGTCGTTCTATACATCTGCGTTTATCGCGGAAAATGTGCGCGGTGGCATCTTAGCCGTTCACCAAGGGCAGACAGAAGCCGCCGAATCCTTAGGCCTTAAGCCGGGCCGCGTTTTGACGTTGGTGGTCCTGCCTCAGGCCTTGCGCGTTATTATTCCGCCGCTGACGTCTCAGTATCTGAACCTGACAAAGAATTCATCGCTGGCCATTGCCATCGGCTATATGGATTTGGTGGCAACATTGGGCGGGATCACGCTCAATCAGACCGGGCGCGAAATGGAAGCCATGATGTTGGTCATGCTCATATACTTGACTTTGTCGCTGGTCATTTCGAGCTTCATGAATTGGTACAACAACCGCGTCCGGCTGGTGGAACGATAACGATGAGCGAAACTCAGGCCCAAAAATACTTGCCCGGAAAACACCCGAATGTAGCCCCGCCGCTGGGCTCGGTCGGCATCGTTGGATGGTTGCGAAAAAATTTATTTTCGTCGGTCTTTAATACGGTGCTGACCTTGCTTGCGGTTTGGCTGCTGTACGTGCTGATTTCCGCCACCGTTGAATGG
>JABMOP010000167.1 GCA_013204125.1 Rhodospirillales bacterium
ATACATGCCCAATTTTCAACTTCACCGTCCGGATAATTTGAAGGACGCGCTGGCCATCAAGGCCGATAAACCGGGTGCCCGCCTCGTTGCCGGCGGCACCGACTTGCTGGTCAATGTGCGGCGCGGCATCGAACAGCCGGCCGATTTGATCGATCTATCGGAAATCAGCGATCTCAGATCTTCCAAAGACGGGAAAGATGGTTTATATCTTGGCGCCGGGCTGACGTTGAAAGCCCTTCAATCCCTCAAACCTGTTTTGAAGAAATATCCAGCCGTGGCCCAGGCTGCTGCCGCCGTTGCCGGACCGACCCATCAGGCCTATGGCACTTTGGGCGGGAACCTCTGCCTCGACACTCGCTGCCTTTTCTATAATCAAAGTGAATGGTGGCGCAAAAGTAATAATTATTGCCTTAAAGAACGTGGTGACACCTGTCACGTGGCGCCCGGCGGCAAACAATGTTTTGCGGCTTTTTCCGGCGATGTAGCGCCGGCGCTTCTTGTTTATAACGCCGAAGTCGAAATTGCATCGCCGATAGAGACGCGCCGCATGGCCTTGGCTGATCTCTATAAGAATGACGGCATGGACCGTTTGAACTTGACTGCAGATGAAATCGTGACCGGCATCTTTTTGCCCGCCGCCGGCAGCGGTGATCCATCAGCGTATGAAAAAGCGCGGGTGCGCGGCTCCATCGATTTTCCATTGGCCGGCGCCGCCGTGCGGCTTCGTAAACGTAAAGACGGCACTGTAGAAGATTTGGCAATCGCACTAACCGGCGTTAATCCAATGCCGTGGGTGATTAACGGGATCGACGCTTTTATCGGTAAAAAACTTGGCGATACGGAACTGGATGAAATTCGCGAACTCTGCCGTAAGCAAGCCAAGCCGATGCGCACCACCACGGTCGCGCCCTGGTATCGCCGCCGCGTCGTCGGCGCATTGGCGCGGCGTTTGGCCCAGGAACTTGGCGCCGGTTAATTCTAATCGATTGAATTATACTTTAGCGTTTCGCCCATTTTTCAACGGTGATAAAGGCTTCTGATTTTTTCCGCCTGGTGCCGAATGTGATTGTCATAATCCCTGCGGTGACCAAGACATAACCGGCGATGGCAGCAACCAGACCTGGGACGCCGGCAAGTTCGGGCACCAGCAGCCTGATGAGCGCCACGCCCAGGAATGCAACCAGGGTGCCGCCGATCCAATACGCTTTTTTTTCACGCATTACCCGGTTCATCGCAGCAGCGTCACATAGATGCCGGCGATAATGGCCGAGGAGATCACGCCCGAGACACTGGCTCCCATCGCCCAGGGTAGGATGACGGCGAACTTATTGGCCTCCCTGGCCTCCTTCTGGGCCACTTTTGCAGTGGTCGGTATGCAGGACACGCCGGCGATACCGATCACCGGGTTGAAGGTGCGGCCGCCGAACCAATAGACAAGATATCCGCCGATGATGCCGCCGATGCCGGAAAGTAAGAGGGCGGTTATCCCCAGCACCAGGAGGATGAGCACCTTGGGGTTGAGGATGGTGCTGGCTTCAAACAGAACGCCAAGCAGAAGGCCGAGGAAGAACGTGGCGCCGTAAAGTACGGGACCGCCAATAAATTCCACGAATTGTTTCACACCCGATTCGCGAATAACAATGCCTAAAAAGAAGCCCATAAACAGGGGCGACGCCACCGGAAATAGAAGGCTAAGAAGGGTAGAAGTGATAACGGCGAAGGTTATCTTTTCGCCCTTCGAGATATTGGGGATCGTCTTCTGGTCCATCTTGAGGCCGCGCAATTTCTTGGGGATCATCATGCGGACAAGGTAGGGATAGCCGGCATAGGCCAAGCTAAGATAGAGATAGGCGACGATGGTGATCGGCACAAACAGGTCCTTGGCCAAAAGAAGCGAGGTATAGAGGACCATCGGCGCATCGGCGCTGCCGACCATGGCAATGGCGGCGGCCTCGTTGAAGGGCAGCCCCATGGCGACGGCGATGGGGAAAGTCAGCACGGTTCCCAGTTCCGCGCAAATGGCAATGACCATGCAGCGCACCGGGGAAATAAGCATATATCCGATGTCGGAAAGCACGCCGATGCCCAAAAAAATGAGAACGGCGATGAGGCCGTTGGAGAAAGAGAACGTATAAATGGGCTGCAGGAAATTGATCTGCAATGCGTCCAGTAACTGGACCGGGTCGCTGGCGATGGGATCGATGAAAAGCGTTCCCATGGTCGTCGCCGAGAGATAGAGAACGCCGGCATTGACCGACGCCATACCGAACCCCATGGGGATCATGATCAGCGGCTCAAGCGTTCCCTTGGTGCCCAGATAGACGAAGGCGATGCCGAGCGCGATCAGCGCGACGCGGGCAAAGGCAATCAACGGTTCCGACGCCACCATGGTGGCGATGCCCTGAAAGATTTGAAGAAATTCTATTTCGGGCATGATCAGGCGGTCCTTTCCGGGGTGGTGTCCGTCGCCTCATTGGATGCATCGGTTTGGCCATCACCGGGTTTGCCGGCGCGCGCCTTGCGCATCTGAATTCCTGCGAAAATCAATTTGATGATCCAGGCGATGACCAAGGATATCGCCGCCGCTAGGGCGTAAACGAAAAACATCAATTTGATCGATTCCGACAAAGTTTCCATGTCTCTCTCCTGGATACGGGCGGTTTCATTTCCGTTTAAAACGCCGGTGGCTTCCGCAACGCAGCTTGGATAAGCCGGTGACCGGCTATTCCAATACGATCAGAACGTCATTGGTATCCACCGAATCCCCGACGGCAACCTTGACCTCGGTAACCTTGCCGTTCTCCGGGGCGAAAATGGGGTTTTCCATTTTCATAGCTTCGAGAATAAGAAGTTCATCCTCGGCGCTCACATCGTCGCCGACTTTGACGTGGACTTCCAAAATATCCCCCGACATGGGGGCGGTGACTTCTACGCTCATTAAAGTTGCTCCTTTTTCAAGAGTGCCGCGGAGGACAATATCCGAACCTGGGCACGTTTACTGCGGTTACCTATCCTAGGATACACCCTAGATCAATCATCTACCCCTTGATGATGCGCGGCAGAAGCATCTGGTGGACCGGGGTAATCGATTGGGGATTCTGGTAATTGGCCCCGATAAAAGCCTGGATGTAGCCGCGCAGTTCGGGCAAGCAGACAATTTCATCGACGAAACCCATTTTTGCGCCGTAGGCTGGCTCCGATTTTGCGCGGTAATCATCGATCATCTGGTTCATCTTGTCGACGACCGGCATGATGTCACGGCCTTCGTCGTCTTCCTTGACCAGACGGCGGGCGTAGGAGGCGGCGGCGGCGGTCTCGCCGTGCATGACGCAAATTTCGCTGAGCGGGGTGCCCAGGGTAAAGGCATTGTTGTTGTTGGCCTGAGGCCCGCACATGATGTAGTGGGCGGCGGCCTGGCCCTTACGCAGAACGATGCAGATCATGGAAAGCTCGGTCTGCTCGATGGAATAGATCAGCGATTGGCCGAGGGCCAGCAGTTCGGCCTCTTCGGCAATATCACCGACATCGATACCGGTGGTGTCCTGAAGCCAGATGATCGGCAAATTGTCGCGACCGCAGAGCGTGACGAACTCACCCTGTTTGATCAGCCCCTGGCGGTAATGCTTGCCGCCAACACCCGGATATTCACCCTTGGCGTATTCCGGGTAGTCGGGAAAGACCCCCTGCTGATTGCCGATGAAGGCGACCGGAAAACCGTCGATCTTGGCGATGCCGGTAAAGACCTCGGGGCCGTAATCGGGCCGATATTCCATGAACTCCGAGTTGTCGGTGAGACGCGCCAGCAATTGAAGTGCGTCGTAGGGGCGCTTTTGGTTGGCCGGCAGGATCAGATTAAGATCGTCCGATGGATATTTGGGCTCGGTCGGCGCGGCGACGCGAAACATGGCGGGGTCATAGGCCGGCATCATGCGCATATAATCCTTGATGCCGTCGAGGACGCCTTGTTCGGTCTCGTGCACTTCGCGGAAAAAGGCGGTCTGGTCAAAATGGGTTTCCGCCCTTCCGGGGGGTTTGGCTTTGAAATTCTTGGTGCCCTCGATGAGGGCACGCGCGCCTTCCTCGTCGATCGCGCCCTTCGGGTTCATGCCGCCGACAATGCCGGCGCCGCCGACGGCGATGTTGGCTCCGGCGTGGGCCAGCAAAATGGTTGGGCTGATTCCCTGGTAACCGCCACCGGCCGGATTGGTGCCGTAGATTGCGTTGAGGATCGGAATTCCCAACTGGTTGAGTTCGGCATGGCGGAAGAATGGCGCCCCGCTGGAACGGCGACCGGCATAAACGGTCTCCTGCTCCATCAGCTTGACGCCCGAGCAATTGGTCAACCAGACGAGAGGGATATTGAGGCGCTTGGCGAGGTCGGTGACCATGAGGATGTTTTCCGCCTGCCCGGCGATCCAGGCGCCGGCCATGACCTTGTTGTCGAAACCGATAATGACCGCCCAGCGGCCCTCGATTTTGCCCAGGCCGTCGACCACGCCGGTGCAGCCCTCTTCGTTGTCGGTGGGATTGTAAAGCGAGTGGAGCGGGTTCCAGGTGCCTGCATCGACCAGATATTCAAGCCGGTCATAAATCGTCATCGAGCCGCGCTCGCGGACCTTGTCGGCCGGGATGCCGGCATTTTTGACCCTTTCGAGTTCACCTTCGACGAGCTCTTCTTGGACGCCGATAGCCTCGATGTTCTGTTGCCCGCGCTTGACCTCGGCTTCACTGAGCGCCTTACCGATATCGGCCATCTTTTCGAAATATGGGCGTAGCGGCGTTTGCTTTTGCGGCATGAAAGTTTTTCCTCTTAATACGCACCCCGATGCCCTAAGGCTCCCGCGGGGGCGGATGCTAACGGTTGACTGAATCGCCGAGCGAGATGCCCGAGATAATGAGCTTCTGAATATTGCTGGTGCCCTCGACTACCCTGAGCGAATGGGCATCGCGCAGAAAGCGTTCCGCCGGGTATTCGGTGGAATAGCCGTAGCTGCCAAAAATCTTCATGGTATCGCTGGCGGCGTGGACGGCGGCTTCCGAGGCAAACAGCTTGGCCATGGAGGTCTCATGCTGGTTGGGCAACCCCTGATCCTTGAGCCAGGCGGCGCGGTAAACCAGCAGCCGGGCGGCTTCATGCTCGGCCACCATGTCGGCGATCTGCGCCTGGACCATCTGGTAGGAGCCGATCTTCTGGCCGAACTGGGTGCGCTCATTGGCGTAACCGATGGCCGCTTCGATAGCCCCGCCGGCAATACCGATGGCGCCGGCGGCGCAGCCGATGCGCGTGTTGTTGAGCTGCCACATACAAATTTGAAAGCCTTGGCCAGGCTCGCCCAGCACCGCATCCTTGGGGATCTTGGCGCCGTCGAAAGCCATCTCGCCGGTCGGCGCGCAGTGCAGGCCAAGCTTGGTTTCGATGGGCGCCGTGACGACGCCTTCGGTTTCTTTCGGATTTATGATAAAGCAGGTCAGACCTTTGTGTTTCGCTTCCCGGTCGGTGACCGCATAAAGCAGCCCCCAATCGCCGATATGGGCGTTGGAAATCCACATTTTCTGGCCGTTGAGTTCCCAATGATCACCCTTATCGGTGGCGGTGGTGCCCATGCTGACGACATCGGAACCGGTATTGGGCTCGGTCATGGCGAAAAAGCCGATGGCATCGGTGCTAACCCAGCCCGGAATAAAGCGCCGCTTCTGTTCCTCGGTTCCAAAATTGTTGACCGTTACGGCGGGGCCAATGTTCTGCATGTTAAAGGGCAGGCGCCAGGACCCGCTAACCTTCGCGATCTGCTCGGCGATGATGACGGATTCCAAAAAACCAAAGCCGTTACCGCCGTATTCTTCGGGCAAGGCGCAGCCGAAAAAGCCGAGTTCGGCCATCTGTCTGAGCGTTTCGAGGCGAAATTTGTGGTTTGCTTCGTCTTCCGCAAGGGTCGGCAGGATTTCGTTTTCGGCGAAATTCTTCGCCATGTCCTGCATCATTTGTTGTTCTTCCGTCATTCCGAACTGCATCTTGGGCTCCTAGACAATCATGTTTCCGGCTTTTTGGGTGTGAACGTTCACGCGATAGGCTGTTCCATTAGCCATTTAGAATACGGCATTGATCGGAAATCGGGCAGGATAATTCAAATCATGGCCAGCCCATATATCTTCTTGACTCCTACCGCACTTGGCTCGGCAAGGAAATAGCGGATGCGACAATGTGGTCGATCAAGGAATTAGATCACAAACAAATGGTTTCATGATTTGACCGGTATCAATTTGAGGGAGTGAGCGCCGCCCGCTTCGGTGTCGGGGCTTTCGAGAAAATCATTGGATTCGGGTTCAGACGGCGGCGGAGAAATTTGATACCGGTTCGCTGACCCGCCGCTGAGCGGCAAGTGCCCTAACGACCCCGCATATGCCATCGCCATTGATGCGCGCTCAGAAAGATGCACTTCGCCCGGTTGCACTCCGAGAGCGATAAGACGATGGAACCTTCTTCGGTCGCCATTTTCATTGACTGCAATCAATGGTAATTTTGGCTAAAATATGGCCAGAATCAAAGCATCGCCAATATTCTTTTTGCCTATCGGGCCCGTCTTCGTTAGCTTGGGGACCGAACAGCGGAGTTGAGTCCTTGAACGACATTCCTAAAATCAAGCTTGAAGGCGTAACCAAAAGTTTCGGCGACAATCACGTGCTGAAGGGTGTCGATCTGGAAATCAATGACCGCGAATCCATGGTGCTGATCGGCGCCTCGGCCAGCGGCAAGACGCTTCTTTTGAAATGCATCGTCGGGTTGGTGAAACCGGACAGCGGTAGCATTCAGATCGACGGCGTTGAGACCACCGATTTGTCGCCCAAGGACCGCGAAACGCTAATGCACCGCATGGGCATGCTGTTTCAACAATCGGCCTTGTTCGACAGCCAGCTTAATTGGGAAAATGTAGCCTTCCAGCTTTTGCAGGACCACGAACTTTCCCGCGAAGAAGCCAAGGAGCTTGCTGTCGAAAAATTGATATCGGTAGGCCTGACCGCGCATGCGGCAGATTTGCTACCGGCCGAAATTTCCGGTGGCATGCAGAAACGTGTCGGCTTTGCCAGATCGATCGCCAATAGCCCGGAAATAGTGCTTTTGGACGAACCGACCGCGGGGCTCGACCCGATCATGACCAACGTCATCAATGATCTAATCTTGGATAATGTCCGTCAATTAGGCGCCACCGTGCTTTCGATCACTTCTGATACCGGCGGCGCCCGCAAAATAGGCGACCGGATCGCCATGCTCTATGACGGCAAAATAATTTGGTGCGGCACGCGGGACGAAGTCGACGATTCGGGTAATGGGTTTGTCGATCAATTCATTCACCATCGCGGCGCAGGCCCGATGCAACTTGCCGAACGGGCGTTTTAGTCAAATAGGCATGCCCAAGAAATACCAAAAAAGCACCAAGCCGATGATCGGCGTGCCGTGCAGTATTGGAACAGTCGGCAACGGCCGCGTCGATGTTCACAGCGCCGCCAGACGTTATGTGGATGTTTTGGAAGAGCTGTGCGAATGCATCCCGGTCCAGATTCCGGCCCTCGGCAATAAATTTGATTTCGTCGATTTGGTGTCGCGCCTGGACGGCATCATGCTGACCGGTGGGCGGGACAATGTGGAACCCTTTAATTACGGCGGGCCTCCCTTTCCCGACGACGAAGTGACCGATCCCGACCGCGATGCAACGGTGATCGGCATCATTCGCGCCGCCGTCGATGCCGAAGTACCGATCTTCGGTTCCTGCCGCGGCATCCAGGAAATGAATGTCGCGCTCGGCGGCTCGCTTCATTACCGCGTCCATGTGTTGGAAGGCAAAATGGATCACCGTATGCCGCGCGGTGAAAATGTACCTTCTGAAGAAATATTCAAAATACGCCATATGATTAAAATGACCGAAGGCGGGCTGTTCGCCGACATTACCGGCGAGACCGAGGTCATGGTCAATTCCCTGCACGCCCAAGCAATTGACCGCTTGGCCGATAGTCTTGAAGTCGAAGCCGTAGCATCGGACGGCATCATCGAAGGGGTGCGCCTTAAAAACGACAAGACCTTTACCGTCGGCGTCCAATGGCATGCGGAACACGATCCCCACGGCCACAAATTGTCAGGCGGATTGTATGAAAAATTTGCCGAAGCCGCGCACCAGCGGGTGAAAAAACGTTTGGGTTGATGTTCCGCCGGCTTAATCCAAGCCCGGCATGACCTCGCCTATGAACAAATCGACCGAACGCTTGGTGACGTCATAACTCATATCGCCGAAAGCGAAACGGCCAACCAAATAGTTACAGCCGCTGACGGCCATGGCGTCATTGATGGATTGGCGCACGGTTTCTGGCGAGCCGATAATGGCGCCGTCCATTTCCACTGCGCCGGCCAAATATTCCGGCCATAGAATATTTTCGGCGTGGAATTTACGCCACAATTCCACATGGCTCAGTTTCCAGGTGCGGTAAGGCCCTTCGGCAAGGCGCATGGCTTCCTCGTCCGTATCACCAACAAAAATATGCCGCACCAGGCCGCGCATCGGCGCTTCGCCTTCGCTATGGGCCGATGACCAGCCGTCCATGTATTCCGAAACGATATCACCGGCAAATTTGCGCGGCGCATTCATAACAATGTTGATGCCGCTCTCGCCGGGCCAGCGAGCGCCGGCGGGATGGGCGGCGCCGTACCAGATCGGCGGATGTGGTGTTTGGAAAGGTTTCAAAATCATCGGCGTATTCACGTAGCGATAATATTCACCCTTGTGATTAAGCACGTCGCTTTCCATGCCCTTCAAAATAACTTCCAGGGCTTCGCGGTACATATCCTGGGCTTCTAAAAATGGCACACCGTGAAAGGCCACTTCGAAGGCCGACACGCCTTGGCCGATGCCGAATTGGTAACGGCCATGGCTCAAATGATCGAGCATGCAAATTTCTTCGATCAGGCGAAGCGGCGGATAGGTCGGCAGGATATAGACCAACGGGCCGAGTTTGATTTGCGTCGTGCGCTGAATGGCCGAGGATAGGAAAATTCCCGGCGACGGCGCCATGCCAAGGGTGGTCTGATGATGTTCGGCGACGTGATAGCCGTAAAACCCAGCCTGATCGTAAGCTTCGATCAGTTTTAACCGATTGTCATAAAGCTCATGGGTGGGAAAATTGCCACCATCCATGTGATCAAAAACGCCAACTGAAATCATGCCGCCCTCCCCTTATTATAATGTGTTACGCAGCGCCCAAGCGGCCATTAATTTGCGGCGAATCCGCAGCATAGCGGTAAGCCCGAAATACCGGATTAGCGTCCGTATAAACCGGGTGTTCGTAGTCAACCATGATCGGATTAATGTATTCCCACACGATTTCGCATTCGGGCGTTACTTCGAAGAAGCGCCCCCAGACGCCTTCGCAAATGAGCGTATTGCCGGAGGCGAGCCGCTGGCAACCGCTGATATACCAGCTAAAGAAATCGCGCGGCGCCTTGGTCTTATATTCCCAAACGATGCTGTTATCGGAGGGGTCTAATTCGATCACCCGCGAGCCGACTTCCGGGCCGTGGTACGACGCGTGGGTGGAACCGTTGGCAAAGAATAGAATATTACCACCTTCCAGCATCTGTACGTCGTGTTGTTGGCCGAATTCGTGATCCTGCATGCACCATTTGAAGGTTTTGGTTTCTTTGTCGATGACGCCCATAAAACCGTTCATGCGTTGATTGATAATGATGTCGCCGTCCGGGGTTTCGGCGACCGTGTTGCCGTGAGCATATTCCTGGCGCCAAGTCGCGGGATGGACCGGGAAGGCTTCCATATCCATATTGTCGCCGACAAACCATTCCCAAACGATTTCGCCCGCCGGGTTAACTTCGCGCAGCACATCACCGTAAACGCCGTCTGCATGTTCGGTGCCGACAAGCCCGCCGGTATGGCGCTTTTGCGTTTCCTTGTCCAATAACCGCCATGCCAGATAAATGGTATTGCCGTTGGCAAGGCGGCGGAAATCATGATGCTGGGCGCCATCCACATGTTCCCAAACGATATTACCGTCCCAATCATATTCGATCAGGTGCCCGCCCTTGGCCGGCAGACCGAGAATACCATCGGTCGTGCGG
>JABMOP010000168.1 GCA_013204125.1 Rhodospirillales bacterium
CTCATCCTGAGCCTGTCGAAAGATGGTGCTGCCCGTTCCCCCTATTTTGGGCAAGCTCAGCTTGAGGAACTTCATCGACTAACTTGCCCGCCAGACTGCTCCCGGCGCCAGTTTTAATAAATAATCCCAGATTTCCGAGCGCTCCGGCAAAAGCGCGAGATGCGTGGTGCAATGTTTGCAATCGGCAGCGCCGAACCCGGCAATCGGTTGCATTGCGCCGGTTTCCGCCAAAATCCCGTCCATAAGTTCACATTCCGACGCGCCGGTAATTGCGGCGGAGCCCAAAACCGTCCCTTGCATGGTTAATTCATCCACGTGCCAGTGCAAAGGCTTGCTTTTACGCGCATGCCTTCCGATACGGGCTTTCATTCCGCCTGGGCCGCGGGCGCTGCCACAATAGGCATAATCTCCAGGTTTAAGCCGAATTCCATGCCAACGGGGCCGTTTTAGGCGCAGCGGGCGTTTGAGGCGGATTACGAGCACATACGCGCCGCTTTCGCTGGGCAACGAATTTGGATTGAGCAGAAAGCGCATCATAAACCGATTAAGGCCCATTCGTTTACCGAATGGCAACCAGTTGGAGCCAAAATCAAGCACTTAAAAAAATGGCCCGCTATTGGCCGGTATAAAATTGGTGGTGCGGACGTGAGTGAATTCCAACGCAAATTTGACGATGGCGATATTATTTTTCACGAAGGCCAGCGAAGCACGTCGGCATTCGTTGTGGTATCGGGGCGCGTTGAGCTGTTGAAAAAGGGGTCGGGCGGTAAAGTCCGGTTGGCGGTTCTAGGTACCGGCGAAGTGTTCGGCGAAATGGGTGTCATCAACCGGCAAGAGCGCAGTGCAACCGCCCGCGCGATCGGCAATGTGACCTTGGAAGTGATCGAGCGGGACCAATACATGGAACAGCTTCGCGACGATCCGGACAAGGCAATGCAAATTGTCGAACAATTGTCTGAACGCCTGCGCGCCACAAACGAAATGGCTGTAAAACCGCGCCGCGGGATTTTATTCGGCAAAGCGCGCGATGCCGGCGGCCCCAGTATTTGGGATGCGGTCGGCCTGCTGATGGCGCAGCGACGCGAAAAGAAACGCATGCTGGAGGTCAAAATTCTACCCCTGACCGGTGATCCGGAGGGCACGCAGACCGCGCATCTCAGCGCCATGCTCGGTGCCGATAGAACGATCCAGGCTAAAATAATTCCCGAGGCCGCGCAGTTGGATGCACGCAGCCCCAGCCCCGCCGTAATTACCTCGGTCCAGGCCCTCGGGCGCGGCCATTTAATCCGCTCCAAGGCGGATCTTCTGATTTGGGGTTCGGTCAACGAAGTTCAAACAAGCATGAACCTCCGCTTTGTGCCGGGCGCCGGCGATGGCGATTATCCAGGCGCTGTTTTGCCGACGGATCGATTGGTTCTACCGATTAATTTTTCGCCGGAATTTGCCCGCCTGTTGAAGGCGGTGACCATTGCCGCGACCGTCCCTTCGAGCGAAGCCCAGCGTATGTGGTTGCAGCCGCTTCTTCTTTCGGCGCTCGATGAGGCGCAGGAAGCCGGCCAAAGCCCGCCATCGGAGTTAACCTCGGCGGATCGCATGACCATCCAAGCCTGTTTCGGCAATGTGATCGCTTCGATCGGGCATTTCAGGGGCGATGTTAATTGGCTCCGTCAAGCCGCCGAGGCCTATCAAGATGTATGGGACAATATCGAGCGCCTCGAAGCGCCAAGCGATTGGGGCTCTATACTCTTTCATCTGGCCCGTGTGCGTCACGCGCTGGGCGAGCGCGCCCGTGATGGGGAGGGGCTCGGCATCGCGCTCAAAAATTATGAAACCGCTTCAGAATTTTTTAACCGGGCAGATTTTCCGCACCAATGGGCGTCGCTGCAAATGCGGATGGGAAACACCCTTTATCGGCTTGATTCCATAAACAGCGACACCGAAGTTCTGAAAGACGCCATCGCCCATTTTCATACGGCGCTGCAAATCTTCACCCGCACCGAGGCGCCGTTCAAGTGGAGCGAGTTAAAGAACAGTCTTGGTCAGGCGCTCCAGGTGTGGGGCGATCTGAACGGCAGCACCGAAATATTGGAACGCGCCGTCGCCAGTTGCCAAGAAGCATTGCAATTGCGGACGCGCGAAGAAACGCCATTTCTGTGGGCATCCAGCCAAAATAATTTAGGCTCGGCCCTATTTCTTTTGGGCCGCATCACCGAACATTCCGAACATATCGAAGGGGCATCACAAGCGTTCAGCAAGGCGCTTGAAATTTATCTCGCCTTTGGCATGGAGCGCCTTGCCCGGGTAACGGAACGCAATCTCGCCAAGGCCGACAATCTACTCCGCCTTCGCCGAGCCCGCCCAGTCGCTCATGTTAAATGGGAGGACCAACCGGACAGCGAACGCGCGGCGCACCTGGAATCATTACGCGCGCGTAGCCGCCAGATTGCGGGCGTCGGCATATAGCTGCCGATCCGGCGTTTACCGATTGTTGCCAACCGGGTCTGCCCAGACTATCGTTTGCCGATGATGGATATTTGCCCGTGCAATCGGTTAAGCGAAGACGACGTTGAAAAGGCGGTGGCGGCAGGCGCCTCGACCCTCGAACAGGTATTCAAATTTCACGATACCGTCATTTATTGTTCGAGCTGCCTCGTCAATATCGACGAAATTCTGTTCCGTCCGAAAAGCTAATTTTCAGAGCAAGTGCTTGGCGAAGAATTCGGCTAGTTTTTCGGAGTTCTCAACCGCCGAGCGGGTGTCTTGCTCGATAATCAGAACTTCACATTCGCCGCCCGCTTTGCGGTAATTTGCGGCAAAGCGGTCCGGTTCCGTCAAATCGCCACCCGATTCCGGGTCCAGATAATCGTGGACCATGTCGGGGCGGCCCTGGATCCATATTGCCGGCGGTAACTTAACGTCTTCGCCCCGCTCCAACGCCAGCATCGGGTTGCCTTCGCTCATATTTTCATCGCTCACCCAATAGATGTCGTGGCATCCGGGGATATGCTCGGTCCAGGCGGGCGGGTTTTCGCCAACCCTCAAGCGGAGGGCGTGGCGATACCGCGACAGTGGATTGATGACCGGCCACATCATGCCGACGCATTGAACAGACGCATCCACATGTTCCGCGCCTTCGAGCGGAATTTCTGAATATCTAGGATCGGCCGGTCGCATGGCGGAAAGCATGGCGAGATGTCCGCCCGAAGATTGGCCGGCAAGGCCGAACCGGTCTGCATCAAGATTAAATTCTGCGGCGCGGGATTTCAGCAAGCGAATGGCATAATTGACATCCAATAGCGACGAAGGATAGCGGTCTTCGGCTTGGCGAAAATCTATCGTCGCCGCGGCAATGCCGGCTGCCGCCAAGACTTCATCGCGGGCAAAACATTGTGTCAGATCGCCGTTGTTCCAGGCGCCGGGATGCAGGTCGAGGACGATCGGATGCGGGCCGTCGCCTTCGGGCGTGAACAAACGCATATTTAGCACCCGGTCCCCGTGTTTGAGATATTCTATATCCGTGGTCGGCATTTAGTCCTCCCTTTTCCAATTATTGACCTAGTGCAGCGGCACGATTTGACGCAATGTATCGCCGATTTCGGTGTTGATGACCAGATCTGCTATGTCGTCCATTTCCGTCGGGTCGCGATTAAGGATCACCAGCTTCGCGCCGTTTTGCTTGGCTATGACTGGGAAGCCGGCAGCGGGAAAGACGACCAGGGACGAGCCGATTGAAATAAAGAGATCACATGCCAGCGTTGCTTCCTGCGCGCGCAGCATTTCTTTTTCCGGCATTGGCTGGCCGAAGGCGATGGTGGCGGTTTTAACATGGCCGCCGCACCCATCGCATAGGGGCAAGGTGCCGGCGGCTTCAAACGCCTCCTTGATGGGCGCCAGTTCAAACCGCTTGGCGCAATCCAGGCAGGATGCATAGGTGGCATTGCCGTGTAGTTCGATAATCATTTCTTCGGGCACGCCCGAAGCCTGGTGCAGCCCGTCGATGTTCTGGGTGATGAGGCGCGATAATTTTCCGTCCTGAGCCAGTTTGGAAATCGCCATATGCCCAAAATTGGGCTTGGCGTCCAGCATCACCTTGTCGGTTTCGATCTTGCGCCGCCAGGATTCCCGCCGGGAGTCTTCGGAATCTATGAAATCCTGGAAATAGATCGGCTGATTTTTAGTCCAGACACCGCCTGGGCTCCGAAAATCGGGGATACCGGACTCGGTCGATACGCCGGCGCCGGTAAAGATGACGGCGCGCTCGCTTGTTGCCAGATACGCGCTTAAGCTTTCGGCGTCTCCCGTCATGGCCGCTTATCGACCGCTCTCAAACCGGAACGTCTGGTCCGGATCGGTCACCGCCAGAATTCGAACGCCGCACCCGTCGCCGCCTTTCCAACGCCAAGGGAAACACATGAAGGTGCAGCGCCGCCCCGTAACCTTATCCAGATCGCCGCCGACGTTTTCGATACCCGGAATACCGCCTTTAATCATCAGCGTCTTGTGGCCGTCTTCCCATCTCGGGAAATCTTCTTTGGGGTCGCGCCCGGTGAATTCCTTATATTCCTCGATCAAATGCGGCTGCGACGGCCCGAGCCCATGATCGACCAGCTTGGTCGCCATGGGATGGTCGTTGGATTGCACGTCGTAGCCGACCAGTTTCACTTTCTTCTCGACCAGCCATTCTGCGCCTTCGGTATATATGCCCGGTGAATAGGCAAAATATTCGTCGGTATCGGCCATTTTTTTATGCATGCCGGTGTTGATCATGACGATATCGCCTTCCTGGATTTTGGGTGTCGCGTTTTCCAGGTCTTCGGCGGTGATAACTTCCCATTTACCCTTGGGGATCGAGACGGCGACGCCGGTGCCGAAGAACCGCCACAAGGGATAATCGGAAATATCGGGCGTATTTTCGGTGACGTGGATTGGCGCATCCATATGCGTGCCCCGGTGCATGATGCCGTCAAATTCGGTCTGATAGTAGCCGTCCTTGGCGTGGAATTTACGCACCAATACATTGACGCCGGGCATCGACGGCCATTCAGGCATATGGTGGCCCCAGGGCTGGCTCAGATTATACATTTCGAGGCCGACGGTGTTGGCGCCGTCGCTGATCGCTTCAGATTTGCTGATTTCATCCATGATGAATTATCTCCTTCAAGCCGCTTCGCCGGTGGCGACACGGGCCGCGCCGGTAGGGTCAATAATGGCGACAAAGCGCACCGGGCACGCATCGCCTTTGTCCCAGTTCCAGGGCGCGGCTTGGAATGTCGCGCGTTTGCCTAAAAGGCCATCGACATCGCCGCCCACCTGTTCGACGGTCGGAATGCCGGCGGCCAGCAATGTTTTATGGGCGATGTTCCAATCGGGAAAATCCTTTGCCGCATCTCTTCCGGTGCGTTCTTCATAAAGCGCGACCACGCGGTTCATGATCGGCCCATTTCTGTGATTGCCGAGAGACGTTGCCAGCGGATGGTCGATCTGCGGCGTATCCATACCGACAAGCATCACACCCTGATCGACCAGCCATTCGGCGCCGTCCTTGGAAAGGCCCGGAGATTCGCCGAAATATTCCAGGGAGTCTGAATATTTATGGTGCCAGCCGGTGACGATGACGACGAAATCGCCGCGCTGAATTTCAGGGCTGGCCGAGCTGAGATCCTCTGCAGTCACTTGCCCCCAAGGCTCTTTAGGGATTGAAAGAATTACGCCGTTGCCGAACAAATGCTCAAGACCGATTTCGCCCATCGTCGCGCCGCGCTGCACCAAATGTATGGGCGCATTCATATGGGTGCCTTGATGCATGACCATTTTAAGCCGGTGCGCCATGACGCCATGCTCTGCGTGCTTCACCGAACGGAAAAGCACCGCGTCGGGCTCGCCGGGCATGGATGGCGCGCCGTGGCCCCATACGTGGCTCAATTCCACCAGGTGCAGACCGGAATAGGGGTCTTCGATCGATTGCATAAATTTTCTCCAATTAATGTTCTCTATTGATTAGTTTGCACTGGTCCGTAAACATTCTCAACCAGTTCCGGGCATCGACGCGTTATGTCCCGGCGTATGAACAATAATCAAGGCCCGGAAGCCGGGCGGGGAGGATTAAATGAGTATCACCGAAGGATTGCGCAATCCGTTATCCATGTTCGACGTTAAGGGCAAAGTGGCGGTCATAACCGGCGCATCCGGTGCCTTCGGGCGGGCCTGCGCCCTCAGCTTAGGCGCGCTTGGCGGCAAATTGGTACTGGCGTCCGGATCAAAGGAAGAACTGGATGAAGTGTTGAGGGAAGTCGAAGAAGTCGGCGGCGAAGCGGTCGCGATCCAACGCCGCCCGGACAGTCTGGAAGACGCCGAAGCCATTCGCGACGCCGGGCTCGAAGCCTTCGGTAAAATCGATCAACTGGTGATTGCGTCCGGCACCAACAAGGCCGGGTTTATCCATGAATTGGACTACAAAGATTGGCAGGACGTGATGGATGCCAATGTGCGCGGCGCCTGGTTCATGGCGAAAGCGGTGGGCACTTATTGGATTGAAAATGAGATTGCCGGCAAAATGCTGTTGATGTCGTCGGTGCGTGGCCGCCACGGCAATGTATCGGGCTATACAGGCTATTGCGCGTCCAAGGGGGCGACCGATTCCCTAACCCGGGTGCTGGCCACCGAATGGGCCAAATACGGCACCACGGTCAATGCCATCGCGCCGACCGTGTTTCGCTCCAAACTGACCGCCTGGATGTATGACGAAAACGATGAGTTGGGCCAAGCAACGCGGGCGCGGTCGTTGGCGCGTATTCCGCTCGGTCGGCTGGCCGAGGTCGAAGATCTAACCGGCATGGCGCTCTATCTGCTATCGCCGGCATCGAATTTTTGCACTGGGCAGATCATGTATGTAGATGGCGGCTTCACGGCGGGATAAGGGATGAGCGATCCTCAAAAAATAGCCGTTATCGGCGCCGGGCTGATGGGCCACGGCATTGCCTATCTGTTGGCCCGCGCCGGCCATTCGGTTTCGGTGTTCGATACATCCGAAGAAGCCCGCGCAAGTCTCGGCGAACGGATCTCCGACATTGCCCAACTCCTCGGCGACGATAAGAAGTTATTGGACCGGGTACAGGTGGTGGATGATTTGGCCATCGCAGTGGCCGGCGCCGCCTTCGTCATCGAAGCGGCCACCGAAAACGTGCCCCTGAAACAGAAAATTTTTGCCGATCTTGAAACATTAGTCGGGCCCGATTGTATCTTGGCGTCCAACACGTCTTCCATTCCGCTTCGTGATATCGGTCAGAACATGACCGACACCAAGCGCCTGGTCGGTGCGCATTTCTGGAACCCGCCGCATTTGGTGCCGCTGGTCGAAGTTTCCCAACTGGCCGAAGAGAATTTGGCCGCGGTGGAAAAAGTTATCGCCTTGCTGGCCGGGGCCGGGCGCCACCCGGTGCATGTGAAACGCGATATCCCAGGCTTCATCGGCAACCGCCTGCAACACGCCATCAAGCGCGAAGCTATCGCCTTGGTGGCGAGCGGAATTTGCGACGCGGAAACCATCGACGATGTGGTTAAATTCGGGTTCGGCAAACGCATGGCGGTGCTGGGGCCAATGGAACAATCCGATCTCGTCGGCCTCGATCTCACGCGCGCCATCCACGAAGTGTTGCTGGACGATCTTGATACGGCCCAAGGCCCGCACCCTTTTCTGATCCACCTGATCGAGGCTGGTAAAACCGGTATGGATGCGGGCGAAGGGTTCCGCAAATGGACACCGGATGAAGCCGCCGAAGTGCGCGCGCGGCTTCGCAATTTTCTGGCCGCCGAAGCAAAATCAAATTAATCACCTAAGGGAATTGAAATCATGCGAGTAACCCGAATTGACGACGCCAAGCCATATGAAACCAAAGGCCATTTCAATATGGTCGGCCTTCGCCTGCAGGGATATGAAGCGTCTCCGTCTGAAAAAATGTGGGTGGGGTTGTCTCATTTTTTGCCCGATGGCGGCGCCGGGTCCTCGGATTCACCTTTGGAAAAAATCTATGTCTGCGTCGAAGGCGAGATCACCATCGTTACCGATGGCGGCGAAGAAACCTTAGGCCCGATGGATAGCTGTTACCTTGAAGGCGGCGAGCGCCGGGAAATTATCAATCGGACGACACGGCCCGCCGCCATGCTGGTGGTTATGCCGTATCCGGACGAAAAATAGCACAATGGTTGCTCATGCTGAGGCTCTATCGCTTAATCGAGAGGCTCAGTCGGCGAGGCCGGTAAATCTGGCGTCGCCGTAAATCAGCGGGCCGCCATTTTCATGGGTGCGGATACCGACAACGCGTCCAATATAGACCGAATGGGTGCCGGCTTCGATCATTTGTACCAATTCACAATCGAAATTGGTTAGCGCGCCGTCCAGAAGGGGCGCGCCGGTTACCAGTTCCGACCACACGCCAAGTCCGAACCGTTCAGAGCGTTCGGCGCCGTCCATACCGGCAAATCTAAGCGCGATATCTTCTTGGGCGGTGGAAAGCACGTTTAAGGAAAATGAGCCGGCGGCACGAATTAAATTATGAGCGCCGGCCGAGCGATTAACGCAAATAAGAAGCTGCGGCGGTTCGGCGGAAATGGAACATGCCGCCGTCGCCGTCAATCCTTCGTGCTCGCCCCTATACTCGACCGCGATCACATTGACGCTGGCGGCCAATTGACGCATGCCCAATTTAAAATCGTCCGGAGAAACGTCAGGCAATGACTCTTCCGCGTTCCGGCTATTGTTTGCGCTGGCCATCAAAGCCTCCTTAATTACCATCTAAGGATTAACCTATTTAGGACGATTGCAAAAGGGGGCGTGGGACAAATCCCATAATTTGGTTATGGGATTTGCGGCCATAAAAAACGGCCCGGCGCTTTTCAGCCGCCGGGCCGTTGATTTAGATTAATTCGCGCTGCGGGGGTTAGATATTATGTCCCTTAACGAATGCCGGAAGTCCGGCCCAATCTTTGCCTTCGCCAAGCACGTAGCTTTTTCCGCTCGGCATGGTCAGGATCAAAGTCCAGGTTCCGCCGTCCTCGCGCGAAAACAGCTCGATCACGCCGCCGCCGGCGGTGACGCCCATGCCGACTGGTTGTTCTTCGTGCTTTTCAGCTAATTCCTTGACCACGATGGCACGATCTATGCCGGCGCCTTGGGCGCGCGCAGTATCCGATGTGGCCATGATACCGGCAAAAATAACTGCTGCCGCCGCAAAAGCGCTGAGCGGGCGTACAAGTTGCCGTAAATTTTTTAAATTTAACTCTTTGATCGTGCCAATCATTTCAGCTCTCCTTCGCGCATCGCTAATCTGTTCGCATTTCCTCTCCAATCGCTTTTATTAGCTATTCCTGGCATAAGCGATTGATGTGAACATTCGATTAACCCACACCTATCCAGCGTGAACTTTAAGACCAATCTTTGAAAATTTGGGTAAAGTTATGAAATAAACGGTAACTGAGGCGAAAACCGTTATTCCAGAACGGTCAGCGACGTATTTACGATATCATCGAGCATCGACTTATCATCATAAATCCTGCCCATAACCCGCAATCCGTTGAGGCTATTTGCCAAAGTGCGGGCAAGCGCCAGTGGGTCTTTGTCTTTGGAAATTTCGCCCTTCGACCAAGCTTCGAGGAGGGCTTGGTGAAATGAAAATTCAATACGTTTCAGCCCATTGGCGATCCGCGCGGAAACGTCTCTATCGCCGGGGCAGATTTCGATGGCGGCATTGTACATCATGCAGCCCCGTTTATCGCCGCCGGACGTGACTGAATTTGCCGCCTCAACAAATATGCGGCGAATGGCAGCGCGTTTGGAGCCAACCGCCGATAGGGGCGCTAAAACGGCGCTCATTTGATTTTCGGCAAAATGATCCAAGGCCCTTAGATAGAGGGCCCGTTTATCACCAAATGTGGCGTACAGGCTGCCGCGATTGATGCCCATGGCATCCACCAAATCCTGCATGGTTGTGCTTTCATAGCCTTTTTCCCAAAACACCATCATGGCTTTCTGGAGAACGATTTCTTCATCAAATTCTTTGGGTCGGGCCACGGATGCAAACTCCAGGCGGGGCAATTATCGACAAGCAGTTATATTGGAACGCTGGTTCAGGTATTGCAATAATTCCTGCGTCACCGATGCGTGAGCGGAATTTGGTCTGGTTTGGGGACGCCACAGCCCCTAAAGTCGCCGCCGCACACGCAGCATAATTGCCTATTTTCAATACACAGGGAGACATCACATGGAAAAGCTTACACTTGCGCAAGCCGACACAATTATCGATCAAACCTTCGCCAAGGGCGCGGAATTGGGGTTCAAGCCATTGACCGTTGCCGTGCTCGACGATGGCGGCAATCTGGTCGCCTTCAAGAAACAGGATAATTCCAGTGTCTTGCGCTTTGAAATCGCGCGTGGCAAAGCGTTCGGCGCCATTGGTATGGGAACGTCGTCCCGCAATCTCGCCAAAGTCGCCGAAGAGCGCCCGAGCTTCATGGCCGCTCTCGTCGGTGCATCGGGTGGCAAGGTGGTTCCGGTGCCGGGCGGCTTGCTGGTCAAAACATCCGGCGGCGATATCATCGGCTCGATCGGTATCAGCGGCGATAATTCCGATAACGATGAAACCGCCGGCAAGGCAGGGATCGAAGCTGCGGGCCTTACTACCGACTGATTATTCCGGCCGGAATTTGGCTCGGAAAAATCCCGATGAATAGACAGGCAGCCCTTCTTACAGGGGCTGCGTGTCTATATTCTATTCCGGGGTCTCATTCATTGATATTGGTCAATGAAAGGCGGTTCTCGGCAAGCTACCTTATCCTCTGACGCAACAAAAAAGGAGGATAGGAAACTGGGACCACCTGACCAATCAGAAAACATATCGAACTTTTTATTTTTAGCTCAATCTGAATTGGGCGATGCCAAGAGCATCATTAAATGAAAACCCCGCCTTAGCTGCGGGGTTTTCTGATAGCTGAGATCGCATTGAATAATTGACGAACGCCATTACCTATTGGTTCCGGTCAATTGTGGAAATTGAAGCCAAAGCCCGGAAAAGCAGGTATGATGCCGCCTTGGCTGGCCAAAGAAAAACTGGGTCCAGTATCCGGCGAGGCCAAGGAAAAGCAACGCGGCGGTGGCCGGCGGCAGTAGCATTATTTCGATACCGGTCAGAAAAGGAATCTCGCCATGAGCAGTCTTAGCGCTTTTAACCTTACCGAATGGATTGAAAACAATCGTGATCTATTGAAACCGCCGGTCGGCAATGCGCGCGTATTGCCCGAAGGGGATTTCATCGTCATGGCCATTGGCGGGCCGAACGAGCGCACCGATTACCACGACGATCCTGGCGAAGAAATTTTCTATCAGTTGGAAGGGGATATGAACCTCCGCATCATGGAAAATGGGGCGCCCCGCGATGTACCGATCCGCGAAGGCGATATATTTCTTCTGCCCGCCAATGTTCGCCATTCGCCGCAGCGCCCGGCGGGTTCGGTCGGGTTGGTCGTCGAAAGGTTGCGCCAAGAAGGCGAATTGGATGGCTTTGAATGGTTTTGCGAAGACTGCAATGCCCTGGTTTACCGCGCTGAAGTGCAATTAAAGGATATTTATAAAGATCTGCCGCCTTTGTTTGACGCCTATTACGGCGATGCGGCGGTGCGCGTTTGTCCCGAATGTGGTCACCACAACCCCGGCAAGCCGGAGTAATTACGCACCCTCGGCAGTTTTAGGCGCATTTTCCGGCGCCCATTGGCCACGGCGCATACGGGTGACGGTAATATTTTCGAACAATCCGGCTTTGCGAAATGGCTCGTTCTCGGCAAAGGCGTCGGCTTCGGCCCGACCGGCGACGTTGATAATCAGCACAGAACCGGTGCGCGCATCGTCTTCGTCGGCCAAAGTCGCCCCGCCGAGCACCATGATATCGGCGTTATCTTCCAGATATTTGAAATGCGCGTCGCGCATCTGGGTGCGGATGGTTGGGCCTTGCGGGCCATCGACGCCATAAATCATGTACAGCATAAAGCGTTCCCACTTGTGAAATCGGTGGTCGAAGGTTAGACAGCCGCCAGCCGGTCGTTTAACATTTGACCCGACGAAAATCGCCAATCAGGGAGCATCTTATGGGATTATTGGTTGACGGCAAGTGGACCGACGACGAAGTGCGCACCGAAGACGGTCGCTTCATGCGTCCCGACAGCGTTTTTCGAAACTGGCTGACCGCCGACGGCGAAGCCGGGCCGACCGGTGAAGCCGGGTTCAAGGCCGAAGCCGGGCGCTATCATCTGTACGTCACCCATAATTGTCCGTGGGCCTACCGAACCGTTTTGTTCCGCAAATTAAAAGGCCTCGAAGACGTCGTTTCGATTGCCATCGGCGGTTCCACCGACAAGGACGAAGGCTGGACCTTCACGGACGAGCCGGGCACGGTTCCAGACACGGTCAACAATATCTTCCGGCTGCACGAAGTTTATACCAAGGCCAACCCGACCTATACCGGCCGGGTGACGGTGCCGACCCTGTGGGACAAAGAAAAGCAGACCATCGTCAATAACGAATCCGCTGAAATCATCCGCATGTTCAATAGCGCGTTTCGGGACGTGGTGCCGGAAACCGTGGATTATTATCCCGAAGACTTGGCATCGGGAATCGATGCCATCAACGAAATCATCTATGCCAACGTAAATAACGGCGTCTATCGCTGCGGCTTCGCGACCTCGCAAGGCGCTTACGAAGAAGCCTTCGACCGGCTCTTCGATACTTTGGATGAATTGGACGCGCGCCTTGGCGGGCAGCGCTATTTGCTGGGCGGGCGGCTGACCGAAGCCGATTGGCGGCTGTTTTCGACTTTGCTCCGTTTTGATCTGGTCTATTACGGCAATTTCAAATGCAACAAAAAGCACGTCTATGAATATCCCAACCTTTGGAATTACACGTTGGAGCTTTACCAGCATCCGGGCGTTGCCGAAGTATCGAATATTGAACATATAAAGCGCGGCTATTACGGCCTTATGCCGCGCACCAATCCATCGGGCGTGGTGCCCAAGGGGCCTGATCTCGATTTTACCCAGCCCCACGACCGCGACCGTTTTGCGACCGAAAATTGACCGGATAACCCAGTAACTTAAATACCAGGCGAGGACTATGAGCGACGTAATCAGGTTTGAAAAAAAGGGCGCGATTGGCGTCATCATCATCGATAATCCCCCGGCCAATGCGCTCAGCTTCGCCGTCTGTAAAGGTTTGAACGCCCGCATCGGCGAATGCATGTCCGATGACGATGTAGAAGCCGTGGTGGTCACCGGTGAAGGCCGCATGTTCGTCGCCGGTGCCGATATCCGTGAATTCGGCCGCACCCGCCCGGACGATGTGCCTGATTTTTACGATGTGCTGAAGAAGATGGAAGCCTCCGTTAAACCGATCGTTGCCGCCATTAACGGCCTTGCCTTAGGCGGCGGGCTGGAACTGGCGATGGGTTGCCACTACCGGCTTATTGCGCCTGGCGCAGAAGTTGGCCAGCCCGAAATTAAGCTGGGGTTTATTCCCGGCGCCGGCGGCACGCAACGCTTGCCGAGATTGGCCGGCGTTGAAGCGGCGCTCGACATGATCGTCGGCGGAGATCCGATTAATGCGGCGAAAGCTCAGGAATTGGGTGTTGTCGACGAAGTGGTGGAGGGCGATTTGATGGCCCGTGCCTTAGAATTTGCCGCCGAAAAAGCGGCATCTGGAGAAGCGCCCCTGGCCACCGGCGCGCGCACCAACAAGATATCGGGCATCGATGCAGGCGTCTTCGATGCCTACCGGGAAAAAATCGCCGCCCGTAGCCGCGGGCTGGATGCGCCTGACGAGGCTATCAAATGTATCCAGGCGGCGACCGAGATGACCCTTGAAGAAGGCTTGGCATTCGAGCGCGACACCTTTGTGAAGCTCCGCGATTCCGACAAAGCCAAGGCCATGCGCTATATGTTCTTCGCCGAACGCGAAGTCGCCAAAATTCCCGATGTGCCGAAAGACACCAAGGCCCTGGATATCAAATCCGCCGCGATCATCGGGTCCGGCACCATGGGCGGCGGCATTGCCATGAATTTCGCCAATGCCGGCTTGTCGGTGACGATGCTCGATGTGTCCGAGGACGCGCTTAGCGCCGGGATGGACAAAGTGCGCGCCAATTACGCGTCTACGGTCAAGCGCGGCCGGCTTAGCCAAGCCGATATGGACACGCGTTTAGGTTTGATTTCAACGACCACCGATTACGCCGATATCAGCGACGCCGATATCGTCATCGAAGCGGTGTTCGAAGATATGGGCTTAAAGAAAAAAATCTTTGCCGAGCTGGATGCCAAGTGTAAGCCGGAGGCCATATTGGCGTCCAACACCTCGACCCTTGATATCAATGAAATCGGATCCGTCACCAAACGCCCGGACAAGGTTTTGGGGACGCATTTTTTCAGCCCCGCCAACGTCATGAAATTGCTTGAAAATGTGCGCACCGACGGAGCCTCGATCGAGACCGTCGCAAGCGTGATGAAGCTCGGGAAGACCCTCGGCAAGATCTCTGTGCTGGTCGGCGTCTGCAACGGTTTCGTTGGCAATCGTATATTGGGCGTCGCTGCGCGGATCACCGATTTCATGGTCGAAGAAGGGGCACTGCCGTGGCAAGTGGACAAAGCCATCTATGATTTTGGCTTCGCCATGGGGCCGTTTACGGTCAATGATCTGGCCGGCATCGATATCCGCTTTTTAACCCGCAGCGAGCAGAGAAAAATATGGCCAGATCGGCGCCATCCGGTTTTACCGGACAAGGTCTATCATTTGGGGCGCCTCGGCCAGAAAACCAACGCCGGCTGGTATGATTATGAACCCGGCCAGCGGCGGGGCACGCCGTCAAAACTGATCGAGGATATAATTATCGAAACCTCGGCGGAACTAGGGATTGAGCGCCGCGCCTTTACCGACCAGGAAATTGTCGATGGCTATGTCTTGTCGATGGCCAATACCGGCGCCGATATTTTACAAGAAGGCATCGCGCTTCGCAGCTCCGACATCGATGTCATCTGGCATTACGGCTACGGTTTCCCGCGCTACCGCGGTGGGCCGATGTTCTATGCGGATTTGATCGGTCTCGATAAGGTCTATGACGCGGTCAGCCGTTTGTACGATAGCTATGGCGATTGGGTGAAACCATCGGAGCTTTTGATAAGTCTCGCCAAAGAAGGCAAAAGCTTCGCCGATTATCAGCCTTAAAATTACTTAAACGAAACCTAAGGGAGAAAATAAATGCCAAGCAAAGATATCAAATACACCACCCGCAATAACGAAACTTTCGACGGCTATTTGTCGGAACCGGACGGCGATGAAAAGGTTCCCGGAATTTTGCTGATCACCGCCATTTTCGGCGTTGACGATGAAATGAAGGAAATTTCAGATGCCTGGGCCAAGGACGGATTTGTCGTTTCGACCCCGGATATTTTTTGGCGCACCGTTCCCGGCCCGACGGCGGATATGGAAGTCGCCTTCGGCCGCTTCGGATCCTTCGATGCCGAACAGGGCATTTTAGACGTCGAAGACCTGGTCAATGATTTGCGGGCCCAGCCCCGGTGCAACGGAAAGGTTGCTGTTCTCGGCTTTTGCTTTGGTGGGCGCTATGCGCATTTGAGCGCGGCGCGCTTGGGCGTCGATGCGGCGGCAGCCTATCACGGCACAAATATCGACGACCATCTAGATGAAGTCGGTAACGTTAAATGCCCGGTCAGTTTCCATTTCGGCGAAGACGATCCAATCGTACCGATGGAAAAAGTGGAAGCGATTAAGGCCGCCTATGCGGGCCACGCCAATGCCGAAATTGCCGTCTACCCCGGCGCTACCCACAATTTTTCGATGACCTATAAAGACGGATACAACGCGGAAGCCGCGAAAGCGTCCAGGGATGCGGTCCTGTCCTGCTTTAAGACGATGTAACGGCGGGGTCGTTGGCGTTTATTCAACCGAATAGACGCTGACTTCTTCGACCTTGCCGCGGATGGGAAGCGTTCCCATGCGCGTGAACGAACAGCCCGCAGCGTCGCCCGCAAGGGCCTTGGCTTCTTCGGAAACAAGAATGCGGGTGCCGAACTCCTTGTTCAGTTGTTCCAGCCGTGCGGCGACGTTCACTGCGTCGCCGTGCACCGTGTAATTCAAGCGGTCGTCGGCGCCGACGGCTCCGGCGATCACTTGGCCTGTGTTTATGCCGACCCGGGTGTTCATCTTGCCCCAGGCTTCAAACTCATGGCTTTTCAGAATTTCCTGAATTTCTATTGCGGTGCGAATTGCGGCTGCGGCGTGATCGTCGA
>JABMOP010000169.1 GCA_013204125.1 Rhodospirillales bacterium
GGCGTGGTAACAGCGCGCCGAGATGGCCAGGGCCAGCCGCCAGAAGATCAGCACTTCCAATCCATTTGGATCGGTCCCGGCAAGGGACGCCAGGGCGTCGAACCCCAATTCCACCGGCAGGCAGACCGTTTCGGCGCCGTTCCGCCTTAGATAATCCAAGGTCCCTTCGTTATAGACATTGACATAAGGGCCGATGGCGTGGGGCCGCCCGCGCAGCAATGCGGCGGCGGAAATATCGTTCGCCTCGACCATCATATCGGCATCGTTCAACAGCGGATCGCCGCGGACGATGGTGGCCAAGCCTTCGATCTCGCGGCGGTTCATGTTCAGTGCAAGCGTTGAACGGATAACCTGCTTACCGGCGCCCTTGAGGCGTTCGACCACCGCCGGTAGGTGGGGGGCGAAAAAAGGTTCGCGCTTCGAGCAAACGACCTCGCCGATGCAGACCGTATCCACCTCGCCTTCGTCGGCAATGCGAAAATAAAAATCCCGCCACGCCGCCGGCGCCCAATTGAATAATACCGGCCCCATGACAAGGGTTGTCATTGCCGCCTTCCTATTTCCAGACTTTATCATAAGCCCCAACCGTTTTGCTGCCCCCTTCCGCCACGGCGGCCAGATCGTCGACGGCCAGCCGGCCGGATTCCAGTGAATCCAGCGTGCGGCGGAATGAAGATACCACCTTGGCGATATAGGCTTTGCCCCTCTGCCGGCCCTCGATTTTGAAGCCGGTCACGCCCGCCGCCACTAAATCGGGAATAATCGACGCGGCGTTCAGGCTGACCGGATCTTCGAACAGATAGGAGGCTTCACCCCGGGCGACAAAGCGGCCCTTGCACAGGGTCGGGTATCCGGCCGCTTCATCGGCGGCGAAAGTGTTAATGGTGAAGCCGCCGAGCCGCGATACCAGCAAGCCGTCCTTTACCTCGTAGCGGACGGCGCTCGCGGGCGAACAGGCGCCGTTGGTGTTAGGCGATTCCCCGGTCACGTAGGAAGACAGCGCGCACCGGCCTTCGGCCATGACGCACAGTCCGCCGAACACGAATACCTCGGTTTCGACGCCGATTTCCGCGTTCAACGCGGCGATCTCAGCGACGTTGAGCACCCTCGGAAGAACCACCCGTTTAATGTCGAACGCATCTTGGTAAAAACGAACGGCTTCGGGATTGGACGCGGCCGCCTGTACCGATAGATGGCGGCGCAGGTCCGGATGTTTCGAAGCCGCGTAATCGAGCAAGCCGATATCGGCCAAAATGACCGCATCGACGTCGAGCCGGGCCGCATCGTCGAGCGCCCGATGCCAAGCACCGGGATCGCCGGCCGTGGGGAAGGTGTTGACGGCAAGAAAAATTCGGCAGTCACGCCCATGGGCGTAGGCGATGCCGTCCTCCAGTTCGGCGCGGCTGAAATTGAGGCCCGGGAAATTACGTGCGTTGGTAGCGTCGCGAAATCCCAAATAGACAGCGTCGGCACCGTTGTCGACGGCCGCCCTCAAGGCAGCAGGCGTCCCCGCCGGACAAACCAGTTCCAGGCCATTCATCGACTTCGCCCGCCGTGGCGTTGGTCCGCGCCGTGTTGGGCGGCGTCGGGCTTAGGGAACGAGGACGCGAGCAGCATTTCGAGGTCCTCCTGCATACGGTCGAAGGTCCAGGCGGCCAGATCGGCAAACCCGCGCAACGGCGGCGCCAGGGGGCCGATAAGCGACAAGATATCACCGACCACATCAATGTCCGAGTCATCCACCGCATTGCGCAATGCGACGACGGCCTCGGTATCTCCCTCGATGCTCAGTTCGCGCGAAAAGAAAAGCGCATCGCCATCGACCCGGCCTTCCGCAAGATCTATCAGGGTCATCAAAGGCCCACGGATGACCGACGCGGCGCGCCCATCGCCATCGCGGGCCGCCGTTAATTTCGGCCTTTCCAAATTAGCCTCGAGGATGAATACCAACGGCAGATCGGTGGGGTCGATCAGAAAAATCGTATTGTCGAGACCCGAAAGCCGTTCGAATAAACCGGGATGCCGGCGGCAAATTGCCGCCAGAGCGGCATCGAGAAAAGGCTGCAAAAGTTGGGGCGGCAAGGGACGTGCGACGATCCCGGCCAGTAAAACCGGAGAGAGCGGCGGCGGTGTACCATTCTTCGGAAACACTGGAATTCCTTTCGCGCTGAAATGTGCCGCGATGGTCCCAAACCAGTGAAATAATACAATAATTTTCGTTGAGATGGTATTGAAAAGCGGCGCAGTGGTTTGATGGGCGCCGCTTTAATTCGCCCGGCTTGCTTCGGCGTCACCCTCAGAATCACCCTGGCCGGACCGCTTTTCCGCCATGCGGACGCGCCAGGCGTGAAAATTGACACGCACCATCAACGATGCCGGCGTCACCACCAGGGTCAAGACGGTTGCAAAGCCAAGGCCGAAGACGATCGCCGAGGCCAACTGGGTCCACCATTGAGTGGAGGGCGCGCCGATGGTGACTTCGCGAGAGACAAAATCAATATTCATGCTCATCACCATCGGCATGAGGCCGAGAATAGTGGTCACCGTGGTCAGCAGCACCGGCCGCATACGTTGGGCGCCGGTCCGCAATATGGCTTCTACAGGATCGGCAAAGCGCGTTTTCAAATGATCATATGTATCGATGAGCACAATATTATTGTTGACCACGATGCCGGCGAGCGCGATCACGCCAACCCCGCTCATGACGATGCCGAAAGGCTCGCCTGTGACCACAAGACCAATCAGGACGCCGATGGTCGACATGATGACCGCCGATAGGATCAGCAGCGCCGAATAGAAACTGTTGAATTGGGTGACCAAGATGATGGCCATGATAAAGAGCGCCACGCCAAACGCTTTGGTCAGGAACGCTTTGGCTTTTTCCTGCTCTTCATTTTCGCCTTTAAATTCAACATCGACGCGCGGGTCAATTTTCGCAGCTTTAAGCCAGGCGGCGATTTCGACCAACTTATCATTGGCCAGGACGCCGGCGGCAACATCGGCTTTGATCCAACGCGCGCGCTTGCCATCGACGCGGGTGACGGTTCCGATTTTTTTATGCGCCGATCTTTTGACAAAATTACTGATTGGCACCATACCGTTACTGGTGCCGACACGGATACGGTCAAGCTCCTTGATGGATCGATAATTGGCCGGATAACGGACCCTGATTTCCACTTCTTCATCGCTTTGATCGGGGCGAAATTCATCGACCCGGATGCCCGCCGTCACCAATTGCACCACTTGGCCGATGGATTTGACATTGGCGCCGAACTTGGCGGCTTGGGCGCGATCGACGCTCAATTCCCAAGTGATGCCCGGCAAAGGCCGCGTATCTTCGATATTCAGCAGATCGGACATTGTATTGAACTTGGCGGCGGTGCGCGCAATTTCGGCGTCAAGGATTTCAGGATACCTGGATGTTAATTGCAATTGCACCGGCTTGCCGACCGGCGGGCCTTCTTCTTGTTCGCGCACATCAATATGGATGCCGACCAGATCACTTGTGCGCGCGATGATATCGGTAAATATCTTTTTCGCCGGGCGGCGCAATTGCCAGTCGATGAATTCCAACGAGATCGTGCCGATGATATCTTCGGCTTCCTGGCTGTTTTCTTGGCGCCCGGTGCGAGTATATATGGTTTTGAATTCCGGCATATCTAAAACGCGGCTTTCCACCTGGCGCATCAGGGCGTCTTGTTCCCAAATCGACAAATTGCCGCGGGCGCGCACCTGGATCTTGGCGTTGGTCGGTTCGACCTCGGGGAAAAACTCAATACCGTTACCGTGCGTGGCATAAAACCACTGCACGCCAATGAGAAGAGCGAAAGACGCCAGAACCACTTTGCCCGGATGTTTGAGCGCGTGTTTCAATATGCGCACATAAGTTCCAGTGAAGCCTTCCGCATCGTCGATATGCCCGCTTTCACCGGCGCCGATGGAGGCTAAGGCCTTTGCGTTATGGGGGGCCGGCTTGCCAATCAAAGCACCCAATGTCGGCACGAAAATCAGCGCCATCAGAAGCGATGCAGAAAGAGTCAGTATCAAAGTTATCGGAAGGTATTTCATAAATTCCCCGACCACGCCCGGCCAAAATAGAAGCGGCAGGAAAGCCGCCAGCGTGGTTGCGGTAGATGCTATGATCGGCCACGCCATGCGTTTGGCCGCCGCCGAATAGGCAACCGCCTTCGGCTGACCTTCCGCCATATGCCGATCCGCATATTCGGTCACCACGATGGCGCCATCCACCAACATGCCGACCGCCAGGATGAGACTAAATAAAATGACAATATTGAGCGTCATGCCCATCATCGAAATACCCAAAATACCGATCAGGAACGAGCCCGGAATTGCGATGCCGACAAGGCCCGCCGTGCGAACACCCAAAAACGCGACAATGACGATCATGACCAACACAATGGCGCTGATGACGTTGTTTTGCAGATCATGAAGCACATTGCGGATATCGTCTGATTTATCCTGGGAAAAACTGACATCGACCGTCTGGCGCAGGGTCTCCGGCCAGGTCTGTTGTTCTTTTTTGACGACGCTGCGGATATTTGCAATTGCATCGATAATATTTTCGCCGGTGCGCTTCGATACTTCCAGTGCGATAGCGCTTTTTCCGCCGACGCGGGCGAAGCCTTTCGGGTCTTTAAAGGTGGCGCGCACATCGGCGATGTCGCGGGCGCGCACGGTCTTGTCACCATTGACCACCACCGGCATATTCATGATGTCATCAACATTTTCAAAGACGCCGGGGACGCGCACCGAAAAACGGCCGTGGCCGGTATCTTGCGATCCAGCGGCAACCAGCAAGTTATTGGCGTTCATCACCGCCGTTACACCGCTCGCCGAAATGCCATAGGCTTCCAACTTGACAGGATCGATAATCACTTCGACCATCTGCTCCCGATCGCCGGCGATATCGGCTTTCAAGACCGCCGGAATGCCTTCGATGGCGTCTTGCAAATCGGTGGCCAAGGCCAAAAGCTGGCGTTCGGGAACGGCGCCGGAAAGAATAACCGTCAGCACCGGGAAGAGAGATAAATTAACCTCGGTCACCGTCGGGTCTTCGGTTTCGGCGGGGAGTTCGGGCTTGGCGCGGTCCAATTTTTCGCGCACATCATCCAACGCCTTATCCGCATTGAAGCCGGCTTCGAATTCCAAAATGACATTGGCGCCGCCTTCATAGCCGTTGCTTTTCATCTCCTTGACACCTTCGATGGTGCGCATTTCCTTTTCCAGCGGGCGCGACAACAGACGCTCCGCATCGAGGGGCGAAATGCCGTCCAGTTTGGCGCGGACAATGATGATTGGAATGTTGATGTCCGGATCGGATTCTTTCGGGATTTCGATGTAGGAAATCGTGCCCGATATCAATATCAGCACCAGCGCGGAAATCACCGTCCTGGAACGTCCGATGGCGGCGTCGATGATCGACAATTTCAAGGCGCGTCACTCCGAGCTTCGGTCACGATGCGTCACCACGAGCTTCGGTCACGATGCGTCACCACGAGCTTCGGTCACGATGCGTCACCTTTGGCATTGGTAAGGACCGGTCCCGGTTCCGGCACCGGGTCAACTTTTTCGCCTGATTTTACGAATTCCTGGCCGATGGTGATCAGGGTCACGCGCTTCGCAAGCCCGGTGATCCAAGCGCCCGATGCGTCTTCATCGACAATGTTTATGGCGTAAAATGCGACGACGCCGTCCGCACCGACCGTTTTCACACCGACCATACCGGCATCGGCGAGGGTCAACACGGCTGGGCTTATCTTGTGGGCGCTGACGGGTGCAAGTTCGATTCGGATTTCCGCCGTCATGCCGGCGATAATCCGCCGGTCTGTATTGTCGGCGACGATCTCGACGCGGTAAGTGCGTGTTGCTTCGTCGGCTTCGGACGCGACAAAACGCACCTTGCCGCGAACGGTGCTGCCGTTGACCAACAGCGCCTTGGCGGTGGCGCCTTTTTGCACTTTGTTCACATCCAATTCGGATACATGGCCGACAATATAGATCGGTGTCAGATCGACGATCGTCGCCACCGCGCCGCCAACCGGCACAACATCACCGATTTCGACCGCACGGCGATCCAGCACACCGTCAAAGGGCGCGTCGATGCGCACCCTTCGAATATCCAGCTCGATCCTGGCAACTGCGCTTGTGGCCGATTGCAAGACCGCTTCGGCTTCGGCGAGTTTAACTTTGGAGCGGAAATTACGCGCCGAAAGTTCGCGCGCCACGTCAAATTCGATTTTGCGCTGGCGAAGAATTGCTTTGGCTTCGGCCAGATTTTCCTGGCGCACATCCATGGCAA
>JABMOP010000003.1 GCA_013204125.1 Rhodospirillales bacterium
GACTGTCCAGGCTTCTTCGCGGCGCGCTTTATCACGGCTCAGCATGACAACGCCGTTCCGATCTTCGAAGCGTTCGACGAACACATCGATGGTATCGCCGGGGACTACACTGATTTCGCCGCTACCATCGCGAAATTCGCGGAGCGGGACTGTGCCTTCAGATTTTAGTCCAACATCGACAATGACAAAGTCATTTTCGACGCTGACAACCGTGCCGGTCACGACGCGTCCGAACAAGCGGGCGTCTCCGGCAAAGGATTCTTCTAAAAGCTCAGCAAAATTTTCATTGGTGGTGGGGATATTCTGATCGGTGGCGGTTTCAGCCATGGTGTCGCTTCCTTATTTACTATTCCGGCCAGCCGGTTTTTCCGGCGGTCTTAAATGAACAAAAATCCGTCGCGACTTTTAAGCGGCGGGGCTAAATTTCGGCGGCGGTCGGTTTGTTTAAAACCGATGATATCCGTCAATCCGATGTTCTGGAGGCAATGAATTCAAGAGCTGCAGTAAAGACCGCATCTGCGTTCATTTTGCTGGTGTCGAGGACCAACGCGTCTTCGGCCGGCTCTAAGGGCGCTACGGATCGCGTCGTATCGCGGCTGTCCCTTTCCTTCATATCCTTGAGAACGCGGCCATATATAGCTACTGTTCCCTGTTCGTGCAACTGATTTACGCGCCGCTCCGCGCGCACCTCGATATCGGCGGTCAGGAAGATTTTGCAAGGCGCATCAGGGCAGATCGTCGTGCCGATATCCCGGCCATCAATCACAGCGCCTGATTTACCGTCCGGGGGATTGGCGGCAAAGGCGCGCTGAAACTCCACCAGCACGGCGCGGACGGCCGCAATAGCGGCAACCTTGGAGGCCGCTTCGGCAACAATTTCGGAGCGAAGTTCGGGTGCTTCAAGATCGTTTGCGGTTAAACCCTTGGCCGCGCGCGTCGCCGTAGTCTCATCGCTGGGATCGCCGCCCACGGAAATAACGCGCCAGCCGACGGCACGGTACAGTTTACCCGTATCCAACCTTGCATAGTTGAAATGCTTGGCAAGGCGCTGCGTCAATTCTCCTTTGCCAGATGCCGCCGGGCCATCGACGGCAATAATCACGATGCCGCCTCGCCGGTTTCGATGCGGGCGCCGATGCCATTCATCATATCGACGAAGCCGGGATAGCTTGTGCCGATCGGTTCGTCGTCGTCGATGGAAATGGGCTCCACCGTCGCCGCGCCGAGCATTAAAAAGGACATGGCGATGCGGTGATCAAGTTTGGATTGAACCAGCGCCCCGCCCTTCGGCGCCGCGCCGATCCCATGAATGACCAAACTATCTTCGCCTTCCTCGACGCGCACACCGCACGCCTCCAGACCCTCGGCGATGGCGCTTAGGCGATCCGATTCCTTGACGCGAAGCTCGCCAACGCCTTCAAAACGGGTCGGGCCGTCGGCGCAGGCCGCCGCCATGGCGAGGATCGGATATTCATCGATCATGCTCGGCGCCCGGCCCGCCGGCACAGTCACACCGGACAGTGGGCCGTGTTCGACCGCTAAATCCGCATAAGCTTCGCCGCCTTGATCCTGGCTGCTGGAAATTTCGATTTTGCCGCCCATTTCCTCCAGAGTTTGCAGCAAGCCGCTGCGCAACGGGTTGATGCCGACGCGGCGTAACATTACTTTTGATCCCGGCACCAAAAGCGCACCGACCATCGGAAATGCGGCCGAAGAGATATCGGCAGGGACCGTAACTTCGGCGCCTTTTAGTTCCGGATAGCCGGTAATCGTAATGCGCCTCCGGCCATCCGCTTCATCGATCATCTCGATTTCGGCGCCGAAATGACGGAGCAGCAATTCAGTATGATCGCGCGACGGGCGCGGCTCGACCACGGTGGTTTTTCCGTTGGTGTTCAACCCTGCAAGCAAGATCGCCGATTTCACCTGCGCCGACGCAACTTGCAGGATTTCATGTCCCGGCAAAAGCTGATCCGTGCCGTTCACCGTAACCGGCAAGCGGCCGCCTTGGCGCGCCGTGAAATTAGCGCCCATACGAATTAAGGGGTCGATCACGCGCTTCATCGGGCGCGCGCGTAGCGAGGCATCGCCGGTTAGCACCGAAGTAAAGGGATGGCTGGCAAGAAGGCCCATCAGCAACCGGGCGCCGGTTCCGGCATTGCCGAGATCAAGAACCGTTGAGGGTTCGGCAAGACCGCCGGTGCCGCGGCCCCAGACGCGCCATATCGGGGGGTCGCCTTCGCTGCGCTCTATCTCTGCGCCCAGCAGCCGTAGCGCCCCGGCGGTCGCCATTATATCGCCCGCTTCCAAAAGCCCACGGATTTTGGTTTCGCCCACGGCCGAGGCGCCAAGCATGAGCGCCCGGTGGGATATTGATTTATCGCCGGGAATAACAGGCTCGCCGGTTAAACCATCCGACGCAAATGATTTTAGGGATGCCACGGGCTTACATCCAATCAAATTCAATAGGAAAACGTGGCGTCTCTACCACGTCACGGGCCGTTCTGCCAGTCCCGCAGCCTGTTTGCTGAATGCCAATGAATGCCAATTTTCGCAATCCAAATGCATTTGATTGAAATTATTTTTTTGACAGAAGGTTTGGAACGTGGCAATTGGCGCAGCACAATTTTTGCCGAGCCGAATTTGCCGAGCCGAAGGAGTCGAGAGTGATTAAAGCGGAATGGGGAAATAAACTTACCTGCCATAGCTGCGGGGTAAAGTTTTATGATCTGAAAAAAACGCCGGTGGTATGCCCGAGTTGCGG
This sequence comes from Rhodospirillales bacterium, assembly GCA_013204125.1. Classification (GTDB taxonomy): domain Bacteria; phylum Pseudomonadota; class Alphaproteobacteria; order Rhodospirillales; family UBA2165; genus JABMOP01. Next base: position 2,765 of record JABMOP010000003.1, read on the forward strand.
CGAAACACACGAACCGGTTAAAACAAAGACACGCCGCGCTGCGGCAGTCGCAAAGCCCGCGCCCAAACCAAAGCTGGAGAAAGAGAAAAGAGAAAGCGAAGACGAAGATATCGATGACTTAGCAGCAGACATAGAAATTGACACCGATGACGACGATGACGATGACGATGATGGACTGATTGAGGACACATCCGATATGGGCGACGACGAAGATGATGTGGCTGTCGTCGTTGTCGCGGATACTGACAAGGACGACGATAAAGCCTAGATACCAAGTTCGATCTTTGGGCTAAATCGTTGGTTTTATCTTGATTTATGGCGGAATTAACCCTTAATTACCACCCGCCCGCCGGGAACTTAAGACCCGCTGGCGAAATACCCTATAGGGGCCGTAGCTCAGTTGGGAGAGCGCTACAATGGCA
>JABMOP010000170.1 GCA_013204125.1 Rhodospirillales bacterium
CGATTGTATTTGATGGCGTTGGACAAGAGGTTAAGCAAAACCTGAATGAACCGGCTTTTATCGACCCAGAGTATGGGTAAATTGGCTTCATTGGTAAGGTCAACCAAGGTGACGTCGTTTTCCCTAGCCCGTTCTTTAACCATATTGAGGCACTCACCAACGACGTTAGTCGGGTCTACTTTTTCGATGGATAGACTAAACTTGCCTGCCTCTATTTTTGACAATTCAAGCACTTGATCGATGAGTTCGATAAGATGTTCACCACCGTTGAGGATTTGTTGGGTGTAAGCTAGCTGTCTTTCGGAAAGAGGTTCTTTTGAGTCAATTTCCAATAGTTGTCCAAACCCCATAATTGCGTTCAGCGGGGTACGTAGTTCATGGCTCACGGAAGAGAGAAATTCTGATTTTGCGCGATTGGCAGATTCTGATGACGCCTTGGCTGCTGTTAGCTCATTTTCTACAATTTTTTGTTCCGTAATATCACGTGCAAATACTGCTACTTGCGTGACCTTTCCGTCGCCGGCAATAACCGGATAATAGCTACTGTCGTACCAACGTCCATCTTGCTCATCTGTCTCCCGGATTGCCCGTCCAGTGTTGAGGACGTCGTCGAGCCATTGTTTTCTGCGCCGTCCGGTTTCTGACAATGGGCGGCTGAACATCGGTCGCCCGATGAGTTCTTCTTTGGTAAGCCCATATTTGTGCGCCATTGGTTGGTTGGCGATGCGAAAGGTCCCGTCGGAATCGACGAGCGCAGCGTAGTCGATAGTGGCGTCTATAAAGGCCCTTAAAGATTTCTCACTATCTTGCATAGCTAATTCCGCAAGCTTGCGTTCAGTGATATTTCGGGCAAATAGGGAGATTCTTTCGACTTCCCCGATCTCGTTCAAATGCGGTTCGGCAATGGTCTCGAACCACTGGCCGTCGCGGAAATCGGTAGTGATTGTTGTTTCTGGCCTTTTTAGGATTCGACGCAAATAGCCGAGTCTCTCATTGGCCACTTCGGGGGGAACCACTTCGAATATATTTTTGCCGATCACATCACCGGGAGCCAGTCCAAGGCCACGGGCACCATATTCATTGGCGACCAGCACCACCCCTTCATTGTCGATCATAAAAATACTCTCGGGAGGGCAATTGATCAGTTCACGCCGGAACCGTTCGCTTTCGATAAGACTGTTTTGCACCGCTGATCGCTGAACATCTGATTTATACAATAGGAAAAAGGGAATTATCATTGCCAATATTGTGAAACCGGTCGATGCCACGACAAAGCGCCAATGTGTTGCCGCGCTTTCCTCGATCTCGGAAATACCCAGGAGCGGTAGGACCGTCGCCTCTATTTTAAATTCCCATACTATTGCAAGTATGAAGACCGATATTAATACCAGGGCCATGTATTTGATCAGCCGGCCGGTCATTGGATTGTATCCACCTGAAACATTTAAATACCTAAATCATCGGTTAAGACGCTGTCTGATTGGAAATTTCCCTGATTTCCCGTGAATCGATTTAAACCGTACTCATATCCCTCCACCATTGGAAGAGCTCTCCCTACACAAGTAAGCCAACAGTTGGATTTTAGCGATTTGAGTGTGCTCGCAAGTTCATTCATTTTCTAAGAGCATCCGCCTATGGCTATAGGGGGGCCTTCAGCGGCAGAGAGAATAAACGCCCGTGTTGCATCGACCGGTTGAGGTGGCAGCCCGAAAGCGGACTTTGGCAGCTATACCGAAACCACCGCTTCTCTGAATAGGTAATTCGGCAAAAAAGAAGGGCGGTTTCCCGCCCTGAGGCGTCGTTACGTGGGTATCGAGTATCTGCTTTTCCAGGGCGTCCGCATTGTTCCATAACCGAACTCTCTTTCCACGGCATCAACACCTCCAGCGCAAAAGCCAGAAGTGTTACCCATGTGTCCGGTACAATGTGTACCCTATCTCTCAGGTCGGGCATTGACTTTCTGGCCCGCCGCCGCCGGCGCTCGCCGATTCCCACAAGGTACACAAGCCGACCATACTACCCCGACCATACTACCCATTGTAGGCTTGAGATTGGGTCCACAACATCTTCACGCGACATGCGACACCCGTTTTCAGGGCATGTGCATTCATGTTCATTTATGTGCTTTATCGGGTGGCGTTAAGGGGCAGCTCGGCCAATCAAGCAGCCGCACATTACAAACGGCGGCAGACGCGCCGCGCCCGGATCGGCACCGAAGGGCGCGCCTCGCCGTTGAAACAACATATTCACAATGTCAAAGTCACAATGTCAAAGCCGCAAACGACAGTATAGAACAAATTAGGAACAAATGCAATGAAATTGTGAACGGGGCGTATAATGAGATTTCAGATTTGACGGTGCAGCTTGCCGCTGTTTCAGAGAAAGCGGCGAGTTTAGAGAAAAACCAATGGTTTTGTATAGGCAGAGTGAGAGGGGTCTAAAATTATTCCTCGAGATAGGAGTTGATGCATTTTAAAACACGTTGAACGTCAATCGGTTTGGTGAAGTAGTCATCAAACCCAGCCTTTTTTAACCGTTTGATTTCCTCTGGCATGGCCTCAGCGGTAATCGCGATTACTGGAATATCTTTCGTCCTATCGGCCGCTCTCAATTGGGCCAATGCCTCGATACCGTCCATGCCTGGGAGATTGATATCCATTAATATCACGTCGGGAAGGACGTCACTCGCCAGCCGTATGGACGCTTCGGCGTTATTCACCGGCATCAACGTTGCGTCCGAAATACGTTCGACTACCATTTTTATAAGGGCAAGGTTGGCAGGGTTGTCCTCGACGCAGAGGATAATTCCCGAACGGCTATCGCGAAGTTGCAACGATATTTCCTCTGCTTCGCTGCTGTCTTCTTCAAGGGGCGATTCCGTTCCATCCGCTAGCGGAAGATCAATCCAAAATGTGCTGCCGACACCAACTTCACTTTTAAATCCGACGGCCCCGCCGAGCGTCTCCATAATTTGTTTAGTGATCGTGAGACCAATTCCGGTTCCTTCAATTTCGCCGGATTCACGGCCCAGGCGATCGAACGGTTCAAATAGGCGAGCCTGCTTGTTTGCCGGAATACCCAACCCTGTATCCGTTACGGTGATGCGGAGAAATTCCTCGCCGGCATCATCGACGTCTACCGTCACCGTTCCGCCGCCGCGATTGTACTTAATGGCATTGGTTAGAAGATTGAGTAGAACCTGAAGAAGCCGGCTGCGGTCGGTCCGTAACTGCGGGAAGCTGCGGTCGGCAAAATCACCAACAATATTTATACTTTTTTCCATTGCCTGCCCCTTCACCATTTCGAGGCCGGCACCTAGGACTTCTTGAACTTCAATATTCTTCAAAGACAGTTCGATATTACCGGTTTCGATCTTGGAAAGTTCAAGAACATCATTAATAAGACCTAGTAAATGATGGCCGGCATCGATGACATGGCGGGTGTGTTCCCGCTGAACCTCGGAAAGCGGTTCATTTGGGTTATTTTCAAGTAACTGGCTGAAGCCAATAATTGCGTTGAGTGGGGTCCGCAGCTCGTGGCTCATGGAAGAC
>JABMOP010000171.1 GCA_013204125.1 Rhodospirillales bacterium
GCGACGTGAAATGGCAATAATTGCGCAATCCCAAACCGAAATGCCCGAGGTTGGACGGCGAATATTCTGCTTTAGCTTGGCTTCTGAGGACCGCTTGATCCACCAGATGGCCATAGTCAATCGCCTGCGCCTGTTCGATCAGACGGTTGAAGTCGCTGGGGCGGAGTACCTGGCCTTTGGCCATTGTAAGGCCGAGGCTGGAAACAAATTGGCGAAAGGCATCCAACTTGTCGGGCGGCGGTTGATCGTGAATACGGTATAAGAGCGGCCGGCGGCATTTTTCCAGCGTCTCCGCCGCGGCGACATTTGCCGCGATCATGAATTCTTCAATCAGCTTATGGCTGTCCAGGCGCAGGGTTGGGCCTATACGGCTCACATTGCCGCTCTCATCCAGTTCAACAAGCTGTTCGGGGATTTCCAGGTCCAATGCGCCGCGTGCGTCCCGTGCCCGGCTAAAGGCTTCATACGCGCCGTAAAGCGCATTCAGCCGGGCGCTGATACCCGCCGGAGGCGTGCTATTTCCGTCTCTATAGGCCTGCACCTGCTCATAGGTGAGCCTTGCAACCGAGCGCATCAATGCGCGTTCAAACCGGTGGCGGATCAATTTGCCGTGCTTGTTGATCCAGAGATGAGCGGCGAGGCAGGATCGATCCTCATCAGGTTTTAGCGAACACCAGCCGTTGGAAAGGGCTTCGGGAAGCATCGGTACCACGCGGTCGGGAAAATAGGTTGAATTGCCGCGTAGACGCGCTTCGGTATCGAGCGCTGAATACGGACGCACATACCAAGTCACATCGGCAATGGCGACAATCAGGTGCCAGCCACCCTCGTTTTCGGCGTCCGCATCCGCCCAAACCGCGTCATCGAAATCGCGCGCGTCTTTGCCGTCAATGGTAACCAGGGCGATATCCCTTAAATCGGTCCGATCCCCCAAAGATGCGGCACCGGCGCTTTCCGCTTCCGCTAAGGCCTCTTCGCCAAAGGAGGTGGGCAGTCCGTGGGTATGGATAGATATCTGGCTGTAGGCGTGCGGGCCGGGCTCGACGCCCAACCTTTCGATGATACGGGCCTCCAGCATTCCGGCGCGCCTTCGTGTTCCAACCTCGGCAACCACAAGTTCGCCGGCTTTGGCGCCGCCCGTCTCCTTCGCTTCGACGGTGAAATCGCTGCGGTCCCGCCGGTCGGTGGATTGGATTTTCTGATCGCCGTCATATATGCCGAGCACGGTTTTAGGGCCGTCGGTCAGGCGGCGGATGATTTCTGCATCGTAGGCGTTATCGCCGTCGCCGGGCGCTGGGCGTAACTTGGCAAGCGCCCGGTCTCCCGTCCCGAGGGCCGGTCCGCGTCGGCCCTTTTCGCGGACAGTAATCTTTGGGCCGGGTCCTTCGGCATCGCGGCCAACCGGACGGGCCATTGGCTCGCCGTCTTCGTTTACGCCGGTAACTTCTATGACGGTGACCGGCGGCAAATTTTTGGAAACGGCGTAGCGACCGCCCTTGGCCTTGCGAATTTGGCTGGCGGCTTCGGCATTGGTAAGGGCAAGGTCCAAGGCTTTCTGGGAGCCCGGTCCAAGTTTGAGGCCGCGCATAATTTCACGCCGGTCGGCGCCGGCGCTTTGCCGACCCAGAAAATGGACCAGCCGAGTTTTAAGATCGGATTTCTTATTAGGCGAGAATGGCTTGCGGTCGCGTGGCACTCAGAATTCTGCCTCTTCCTCGACCGGCGCGGCGGCTTTTTTCTTTGCCGCGGTTTTCTTTTTAGCCGCGGTTTTCTTTTTAGCCACGGTTTTCTTTTTAGCCTTGGCTTTGGATGAAGCCTTCTTTTTCTTCGCGCCTTTGGGATTTTTAAGGTCGATCATCGCGACCGCTTCTTCCAAAGTTAGCGCGTCGGCATCTGCGCCTTTGGGAATGGCGGCACGGGTGCGCCCATGCATGAGGTAGGAGCCCCAACGCCCCTGGCGAATGGTGATGGGCTTGCTGTTCTTGGGATGCAGGCCAATTTCTTTCGGCGCCGGTTTCCTTGGTGCGTCGGCTAACAAATCAACGGCGCGGTTGAGCCCGATTTCCAGAACGTTATCTTCTTTTAAGGAAACATAGGTGCCTTCGAGCTTGATATAGGGGCCGAACCGCCCGATCCCGGCTTGAATCATCTCACCGGTTTCGGGGTGGATACCAATATCGCGCGGCAGTGATAGCATTCCAAGCGCGACCTTAAGATCGACCGTTGCCGGGTCCATGTCCTTGGTGATCGACGCCCGTTTGGGTTTGGTTTTGCCTTCGAGTTCGCCGAGCTGCACGTAATAGCCATAAGGGCCACGCCGAAGGGTGATGCCGAGGGAGGTCAGCGGATCAATCCCCAACTCGACCGGTCCTGAATCTGCCAGAGACGAGCCTTCTTCGCCGTCGGGCACGACCAGCGGCCGTGTAAAGCGGCATTCGGGATAGTCGGAACATCCGATAAATGCGCCGTAGCGGCCAAGCTTCAGGCTCAATTGCCCTTTACCGCAGGTCGGGCAGACGCGTGGATCTTTGCCATTTCCGGTATCGCGGAAAAAATGAGGGCCCAATATTTCGTTCAAATTATCCAGCACTTCGCGCACACGAAGGTCGGTGGTTTGCGAAACCGCATCGTTGAACTCCGTCCAAAATTCACGCAGCACGGATTTCCATTCGGTGCGCCCACCGGAAATATCGTCGAGCTTTTCTTCCAATTCGGCGGTGAAATCGTATTCGACGTAGCGTTCGAAAAAGCTGGATAGAAAGGCCGTGACCAGACGCCCCCGGTCTTCGGGTGTAAAGCGGCGCTGTTCTAATTGTACGTAATTACGCTCCTGCAGCACCGATATGATCGAGGAATAGGTGGAGGGCCGACCGATGCCCAATTCTTCCATCCGTTTGACCAGACTGGCTTCTGAGAAGCGGGGCGGCGGCTGGGTGAAATGTTGTTCGTTTTCGGCGGCTAGGCGTTCCAGGTCCGCGCCTTCGCGCATATCGGGAAGCCGTTTATTGCCGTCTTCGTCTTCTTCCTCGTCCGAGCCTTCGGCATAAAGTTTTAAAAACCCGTCGAAGGCGATGACCGAACCGGTGGCGCGCAGCGTAAGCGCGTCGTCGGTCTGCGCTGCGCCGGTCGGCCTTAAATCCACGGCCACTTGGTCGATGAGCGCCGATTCCATCTGGCTTGCGACGGTGCGCTTCCATATTAATTCGTAAAGTTTTAGCTGGTCCGGATCTAATTGCGACAAATCTTCGGGCCGGCGGGTTACATCGGTCGGGCGGATAGCTTCGTGCGCTTCTTGGGCATTTTTGGCCTTGGATTTATAGACGCGCACTTCGCGAGGCACATATTCGGCGCCGTAGGCCTTGCCGATATGCCCGCGGGCCGCGGTAATCGCTTCGCCCGCAATGGACACGCCGTCGGTCCGCATATAAGTGATCAAACCGACGGTTTCGCCGTCTATGTTCGCTCCCTCATAAAGCCTTTGGGCAATTTGCATGGTGCGTTTGGTGGCAAAATGCAGCTTGCGAGATGCTTCTTGTTGCAAGGTCGAAGTGGTGAACGGCGCCGCCGGATGGCGCCGGGTTTGTTTGCGTTCAACTTCGGATACGCTGAAGGTCGCATTTTCGATGCGCTTGGTTGCGGCTTCCGCCGTTTCGCCGTCACCGATCGACAGGCGTTTCAGTTTTTCGCCGTCCAAATGGGTAAGGTTCGCCCAAAATTCGTTTGCTCCGCTTTTAAATTTGGCGCGCACCGACCAATATTCCACCGGTATGAAATTTTCGATCTCCGTTTCGCGTTCGCAAATCAGGCGCAACGCCACCGATTGCACGCGTCCGGCAGATCGGCTGCCGGGTAATTTGCGCCACAGCACCGGCGACAGGGTGAACCCCACCAGGTAGTCGAGCGCGCGGCGCGCCATATAGGCGTCGACCAATTCTATATCCAATTCACGCGGATTGGCGAAGGCTTCAAGAATTGCGGATTTGGTGATCTCATTAAACACGACGCGCTTTACAGTGACGCCGTCCAGCAAATTTTGTTGGCCGAGCACTTCTTGAACATGCCAGGAAATAGCTTCGCCTTCGCGGTCCGGATCAGTGGCGAGATAAAGATGGTCCGCGCCTTTGACCGCCTGGGCGATTTCGCGCACATGCTTTTTCGCGCGATCGTCGATTTCCCAATCCATGGCGAAGTCGTCGTCCGGGCGCACGGAACCATCCTTCGACGGTAAATCGCGGATGTGTCCGTAACTCGCAAATACCTTGTAATCATCACCAAGGTAGCGGTTTATCGTTTTGGCTTTGGCCGGTGATTCGACCACAACGACATTGGTCATATTATATGTCTATTAGGTTTTCTAAATTTCGCCGAGCAAGGAAACTTGATTGCCGGGATGTCGCTCCAGACGGCCTGCCAATTCAAGTTCCAACAATACCGTCGCCACGACGGCAAGGGACATTTGGCATCGGCGAATCAGTTCGTCAACCGCTATGGGCGTCGGACCAAGCAATTTTCTTACTTGATTACGTGCTGATTCGATCTCTGATTCATCCAGCTCGGTGGAATATACATCAATGTTTTCAATGGGTTGTGGTTCTTTCAATTGATGCTGAAACAAGCCGGATAAAATTTCTACAATATCTTCCGCCGTTTGCACCAAATGGGCGCCTTGCTTGATTAATGCATTGGCGCCTTGGGCGCGCGGGTCGAGGGGCGAGCCGGGGACGGCAAAAACTTCCCGGTTTTGTTCGGCGGCGAATCTGGCGGTGATCAGAGAGCCCGATTTTTGCGTCGCTTCAACCACCAAAATGCCGCGCGAAATTCCCGATATGATCCGGTTGCGGCGCGGGAAATGGCGCGCCTTCGGCTCGGTCCCCGCCGGCATTTCCGAGACAATGACACCGCGTTCCTTGATGCGACCGTAAAGTTCGGTGTTTTCTTTCGGGTATATAATGTCGGCGCCGCCGGCGACGACGGCGGCGGTGCCGGTATCCAGCGCGCTTTCATGGGCGGCGGCATCAATGCCGCGGGCCAGACCGGAAACGATCAGGAAACCGGCGCTGCCGACGCCGCTGGTTAATTTCTCGGCGAGCCTAAGCCCATTTAGCGATGCGTTTCTGGCGCCGACCAATGCGAAGGCTTTTTTTCGGAGCAAGGGCAAATGGCCGAACGCCGTCAGCAGCGGCGGCGCATCTTCGGTATGTGCCAACATCGGCGGGTAATTATCTTCGCCCTTGGCGATGATCGTGAGGCCCATATCCGCGGCGACGGCCAGTTCTTCTTCGGCGGCGGCTTTGGCGGCGATGCGGATGCGTTTACCCCCGCCTTTTTTCGCTAAGTCCGGAAGGGCGTCCAAGGCGCGGGCGGCGGTGCCAAACCGTTCAATCAGCCGATGGAACGTAATCGGCCCGACGTTTTCGCTGCGGATCAGCCGCAGCCAGTCCAATCGTTCCGCGTTGGACAGCTGGTTCGGGATTTTGTCCATGATCTAATACCAAGGTGCCGTGGGTCTGTGGTCGGGTCGCCGAGGTTCATCATAAAAGAGAGAAAGCATTATGAAACACATTTTTTACGAGAAGTGCAAATTTTGCCCGTAATTCGCGAATCCCCGAACAAATGGAAGCTGGCGCGGCGCTATTTGGATTTGCCGCCGCCGATTTTTTCTTCTTCGCCCGTTAAGAGCCGGCGGATATTGGCGTGGTGACGGATGATGCCAAGGAC
>JABMOP010000004.1 GCA_013204125.1 Rhodospirillales bacterium
CCGATCCAAATGGATTGGAAGTGCTGATCTTCGGGCGGCTGCCCCTGGCCATCTCGGCGCGCTGTTACCACGCCCGCGCCTGCGATCTGCACAAGGATAATTGCCAGTTTGTTTGCGCCGAGGACGCCAACGGCATGGCCGTCGATACCCTCGACGGCGCGCCTTTTCTTGCGGTCAACGGCGTGCAGACCCTGTCCCACGCCTATGCCGAATTAAGCGCATCCGTTCCGCGATTGATCGATATCGGTATTCGCCGCCTCCGCCTGTCGCCCCAGGCCGGGATCGACATGGTGTCCGTTGCCGCAGTTTACCGCGAGCTTGCCGATGGCGGCTCGGACCCGGCCGAAGCCGCCAGCCGTCTCGGCGAAATCGCAAATTCGGCTGTCGATCCGGTGGCATTCTGCAACGGATATATCACCGGCGATTCCGGCTGCGCTCTGCACCCCGCCGGGGCTACCGCGCATTCGGCGAGGGCGTTCAATTGATCTCGGATTTGGCCTAATTCGGGGACGCCCGAATAATCAAATTCCGGCAGTTGATCGGCGCTGGGTAGCTGATCCTGGGCGAAATTATCTTTTGGGCGGTTGACCCGCTTGGTGCCGTGTTCGCCATGCCTATCCTCCCCGTATTGGGATTGGCCAGCATAGCGTAAACATCAGTTTCGGTGCGCGCCGTGAACGGGTTACGGCCCGCCTGACTTCTTGGCTTCGCGGTAGCCAATATAAACGCCGCTCAAGATGATAATGGCGATGCCGAGGATGGCCACTCCGTCGGGAAATTCTCGAAAAAACAGGTAGCCGAACAAGGTCGCCCCGACGATCTGGGTGAAATGGAACGGCGCCACCAGTGACGCTTCGCCCATCCTAAAGGCGGTAAACATGCAGGTCTGGCCCAACAGCGCGACGATTGCGAAGCCAAGAATTAACCAGGCATCATCCAGGCGCGGTACAACCCAAACAGCAGGCACGAACGGGGTCAGCATAATTGCCCCGATGGCCGCCGAGTAGGCGACCGCCGCAATCGGCGTGCCGTCATAGGCCAACTTGCGGTTCATGATGAAGAACAGGCCAAGAAAGAAACCGGACCCCAGGCCGGCGATGTATCCCAGCTGATCGCTGCTAAAATCGGGGCGCAGCACCACCAGTACGCCGGCAAAGCCCACCGCCACCGAAAGTGCCCTTCGGATGCCAAACCGTTCGCCCAGGAACAGCGGTGATAGCGCCGTCGCCACTAGGGGCGCGATAAATTGCATGGCGGTCGCTTCGGCAAGGGGTATCAAGCTGATTGCCCAGTAAAACATCCCCATGCCGCCGACCGCAAATGTCGCGCGCAGGACCTGTAGGGCTGGCCGCGTGGGCCGGAGCGCGCTCCATCCTTGCCGGGCGAGGATGACGGCGAGATAGATGACCCCGGTGAAGGTAAATTGCGCCCAGGTTATGGCGATGGCGGAATAATGCCCGCCCGTCATCCTGACGAATGCGTCCTTCAGCGGGAACAACGCGACTGCGAGGATCATCAGAGCAATGCCGGGGAGAGTGCCTTTGATGGCCATGTTGTTATCCCAAATCCGGCGTCATTGTCGGCCGGTGGCGGGGGACGGCTATTCCGCTGCGTCCGAAGGTTCGCTATCGGGCTCCGGAGCTGTTTCGTCGCCGCTTTGCAGCCGCCGAAATGAGATAAAGGCGCCCGGAAAAGAGGCAAGGTAGGCGGCCATGATCACGGTCAGTGTCAGCCACGGCGCCGACACCGTGAGCGCCGCCAAAAGCCCGACAACAAGCATCATCAGCAGCTGAAAACGATGCTGAACACGAATATTTTTAAATGAATAGGTCGGCAATCGGCTGATGAGCAAGAACGATACGACAATTATGAACAGCCCGGCGATAACCGGCGAGCGCATAAAATCGCTGTCGATCTGGAACGATATGATCATTGGAATAAGCACCAAGCCGGCGCCCGCCGGTGCCGGCACGCCGGTGAAATAATTTTTTGCCCAGGTGGGGGGGGCGGGCTCGTCGCTGACCGTGTTGAAGCGTGCCAGACGCAATGCGCAACAAACGCTGTAGAGCAGCACCAGCACCCAGCCGAGCGGCCCTGCGCTGGACATGGTCCAAAGATATAAAAGCACGGCAGGCGCGACGCCGAAGCCGATGAAATCTGAAAGACTGTCAAGTTCCGCGCCGAATTTGCTGGTGCCCCGTAAAATGCGGGCGATGCGTCCGTCCAAGGTATCTAGGATTGCCGCCACCACCAGTGACATGACGGCGGCTTCCCATTTCTCTGCCAATCCATAGCGTAGTGCGGTCAGACCGGCGCACAGGGCCAACATGGTCAAGATGTTGGGTATCATGCGGTTGATCGACAGGGCCTTCAATCGTTCTCGGCGTGGACGGTGCATTTATCTGATCTCTCCATTGCGCGTTTCTTCCTGGGCGCGAAAATCGGCGATAACGGTTTCGCCGGCGATGGTTTGCTGGCCGATTGCAACCAAGGATGCAACGCTTTCCGGTAAATATACATCGACGCGGCTGCCAAAACGGATCAGGCCGAAGCGTTCGCCGGTCCGCACATCTTGACCCGGGATTACATCACATTTGATGCGCCGGGCAACGAGACCTGCAATTTGTACGACTCCGATTTTAAGGCCGTCAATGGTGGCAATGCGGAGGCTCTGGCGCTCGTTCTGGTCGCTCGCTTTGTCTAAAGAGGCGTTAAAAAATTTACCGGGCCGGTAGTGGCTGGCTTCGATCACGCCTGAAAAAGGGATGCGGTTTACGTGGACGTTAAAGACATTCATGAAAATGGAAATCCGGCGCACCGGCGTATCGGTGAGACCGAGTTCGGGCGGCGCTTCGGCGATCCCGATATGGCAAATGACGCCATCTGCGGGGCTGACAACCAGGCCATCGCGCACCGGCGTGACGCGCGCCGGATCCCGAAAAAAATAGGCGCACCAAAGGGTCAACACGGCGCCGATCCAGCCGAGCGGTTCCGCTAAATAAAATAAGCCGGCGGTAAGTGCGGCGAACAAGGCGATAAATGGCCAGCCGGCGCGATTTATAGGGGGCAAAACGGTCTTCAGCACAGGTCTATCTCATTGGCTTTATGAACAAAATTGGGGGAACCGGAGTTCCCCCAAAATGCTTCTAGCACAAAACCAGCGCCGAAGTCCTAAAATTTCCCGAATGCTCTGAATTAGAGCAAGTTTCGCCGGCCTTCGGGGACTTCCTCAAGAACATAACTCTTTATTTTTTCGAACACGCCATGTTCGATCTGGCGGACGCGTTCGGGCGAAATTCCATAATCCCGCCCGAGATCATTCAAAGTCGGATTTTCGTCACCGAGCCGGCGTTTGACGAATATCTCGCGGTCCCTCGGCGAGACGGTTGTAAGGGCTTCTTCAAGCACCCTGCGTTGGTGGCTGTGTAGATTGATACCGGCAAAGACCTCTTCCGGCGTATCGGAATTGTCGGCAAGGTGGTCTATTTTTTCGGACTGATCTTCGTCATTGACGGTTTCGTTGAGGGACGAATCCATTCCAGCCAGACGGACTTCCATAGAAGCGACTTCGTGGCGGGCGATTTGTAGCCGCGTCATGATTTCCTGGATATCGTCTTCGGACAAATGCGCTTTATCGCCGGTGCATAATTCGGCTTTAAGGCGGCGTAGATTGAAAAACAGTTTTTTCTGCGCGACCGTGGTGCCGATGCGAACCAGTGACCAGGACCGCATGATATGTTCCTGGATGGAGGCCCTGATCCACCATTTAGCATAGGTGGAAAGGCGGCAAGCGCGGCTCTGATCGAACCGAGCCACCGCCTGCATCAAACCGACGCTGCCTTCGGAGATCAGGTCTTCGACGGGCAGGCCGTAGCGCCTGAAGCCATTGGCGATGCTGACCACCAGCCGCAAATGGCTGGAAACAAGCCGATGTCCCGATTCCGGATCTTTGGATTTTTGCCAGCGCTTGATGAAGCGCGCTTCATCGGCGGCAGATAGCATCGGGTAACGGTGAACCTTGCTCATAAAGTCACCAAGGCGGTCTTTATTGCGATAAATGTCGAGATTCAGTTGCGCGGTCACGGATACCACTCCAATAGCCCTGCATAAGCAGGCGCGTTGCTGTTTCAATTGGATTGTCCGGCTACCGTGACGGGGCAGTCATTGCCGGGCTTTGTATACGTGCTAAAAATTGTTCTCGTTGGAACAAACACGTTATGCGTTTTTTAGCGGATACGGCTAAACCGATAAATTGTGGCGGACCGCTTTTATGTTACGGTTTACCCGAAAACGCATCCAGGGACATCACAGTGCGGAGGAGGTCAGCCACAGTTTTTGCCTCCATTTTTTCCATAACGCGCGCCCTGTGGACTTCGACCGTTCGCTGGGTAATGCCCAGTTCGAACGCAATCTGCTTATTCAGCTTGCCCTGCGCAATCATTTGCAGGACATCGTCTTCGCGCGGCGTCAATAGATCAATGCGGCCCTGAATATCCGCCTGTTCCTTTATGCTGCTGCCCAATTTCAAGCTCTCGGCCAAGGCCTTGTTGACCGTATCCAGGAGAACCTGATTGTTGATCGGTTTTTCGATGAAATCGAAGGCGCCTTCTTTCATCGCGCGCACCGCCATTTGCGTATCGCCGTGGGCGGTGACGATGATAATCGGCAAATCGCGGCTTTCTTTGGCGACTATGGATTGAAGGTCTAGTCCGCTGATCCCCGGCATGCGCACGTCCAAAAGAATACAGCCCGGACCGTTGACCGGCATGGCTTCCAAAAATAGATCGCCGGAACTATATAATATGACATTCAAATCGACGGATTCAAATAAATCGCGCATCAACTCGCGGTTGGTTTCATCGTCTTCTATGACATGGACGTTGGGTTCGGCTGTCACGCTGGACCTCGCTAAATAGTGGCGAATCATTTACACTTTACAGAGTAAATGCTTGAAAGGGGCGTTTCAACTAGGTCGTGTTATCAATGGCGGTTGCCTTCGCCGTTTTGGTCTACCGCTTCGTCGATGGTTTTTAATATATCATCGATGATCACCGGCTTGGTCATGTATTTGTAAAACCCGGCCTGTTCCCCTTTTTCGATATCCACGGCCATGGCCGCCGCCGAAAGAGCGATCACCGGTATCGATCTGGTGCTTTTTTTTTCTTTTAATACCTTAAGCGCATCGAGGCCATTCATGCCGGGCAGGTTGATATCCATGATAATGACATCGGGGTGCATGGTCTCGGCGATTTCGATGCCGGCTTCGGCGCTTTGCGCGGAGATCAATTTCAGGCCGGACCGATGGCCCATCAATTCTTCCATCAATTGTAAGTTGGAGGCGTCGTCTTCGATATAGAGAACCTGCCGCAGGGCGCCTATCTCCTGGCTGACCGCCTCGATATTCGGCGCCGCCGCTTCGGGGGCGCTGGGCTCCACATTCCGGCTCATGGCGCGGGGCGCAACCGCGGGCAAGTCGATCCAAAATGTCGTGCCTTTTCCCGGCGTGCTGGAATAGCCGATATTCCCGTCCATACGCTCGATCAACTGCTTGGTGATGGTCAGGCCGATGCCGGTGCCTTCGATGCCACTGCGGTCGGCGCCGAGGCGGTTGAACGGTTCAAATAATTCGGCGGCCCGCTCTTCAGGGATTCCGATGCCGGTATCTTGGATGGACATGCGCGTATATCCGGATTTTAAAGCCGAGCATCCGATTTCCACCGTGCCGCCCGAATGGTTGAATTTGATGGCGTTGGACAAAAGATTGAGCAGCACCTGCGTGACGCGAACCGGATCGGCATAGATCGCAGCGGCGTCGTCGTCGATATTGTCTATCAGTTCGACCTGATTGCGTTCGGCCAGGGACGTCACCAGCGCCAGGCATTCGCCAAGCAGCTCTTTGGGTATGATTTTGGCGACGCTGAGGCCAACTTTCCCAGATTCGATCTTGCTCAGATCGAGGATGTCATTGATCAGTTCGAGCAAATGGCCGCCGCTTTTTAAAATTTGGTTGATCTGGCGGTCTTGGCGCTCGCTCACCGGCTCTTTCTTATTTTGTAGCAAAAGCTGGCCGTATCCGAGGATCGCGTTCATCGGTGTGCGCAATTCATGGCTCATGGAGGATAGGAATCCTGATTTGGCGCGGTTGGCGTTCTCCGCTTCCATTTTCGCCGCCTCCAAGGCCGCCTGAATGCGTTTGGCAACGGTAATATCCTGTGCCGTGCCGGTCATTTTTTCCGGAGCGCCGTCGCTGGCGTAGTTGATTTCGCCGCTGCCGATAATATTGCGCAGGCTGCCGTCCGGGCGCTGGATGCGGTATTCGCCGGAATACACTTCGGCCCCGCCCTCGGCCGCGGTTTCAATGATTTGAACAAATCGGTCCCGGTCATTGGCATGGATGCAGTCAAGAAAGTCGCTATAGCTGGCATCTTCGTCTGAGGGATTAAGACCCAAAATCGACCGCAATTCGGGCGAAATATAAGTGCTGCCGGTTTTTAAATCTCTCTCCCAGCTTCCCACATGCGCTAGTTTTTGGGCCTTTTCCAGACTAAGGCGTGTCTGCGCCATCAATTCTTCGGCCTGCTTGCTTTCCGTTATGTCCTGGATGGTGATCAAGATCGCCTGCTTGCCTTCCCACGAAACGGCGGTGACGGCGTTGATGCTGATAAATTCTGAACCATCCAGGCGTTTGCGGTTAAGCTCGATAAAATCCTGATAGCCATCTGTGCCGAGCACTTGCTTGCGGATTTCATCGATCAAGTTGTGCTGGCTGGGATCGATGAAATCAAAGCTCGGCCGGTCGACCAATTCGGCCATGGATTTAGCGCCGAACAGCTTGATGGCGGGCGCGTTGGCGAATTGGACGATGTGATCGACGACAACGGTGATCGCATAAGGGAAGCGTTCCACCAATAGCCGGTAGCGCTCTTCGCTTTCTGTGATCGTACGTGCAGATTCGATCCGGTCGGTCACGTCGCTGGCGGTGCCGCGCGCGCCTAAAAATTCTCCGCTCCGGCGATCGAACACCGGTAAGCTGCTCAAATGAAATGTCAGCTCGCCCATTTCTTCCCGTTTGATCTGGTAGCGATAGTCGCGGAACGGATGGCGGAACAATTCATCCAGGTTCTTAGCTCGGATTTCGGTAAATTGCCCGATGTCTTCAATGGATTTGCCGATCAATTCGAGCGGAAGATAGCCGGACACTTCGAATATGCGGTCTGAATCCGATGTAAATCGCAAATCGGCATCGACTTCCCAAACCCAGTCGGACACCAACCGGGTCAGATCATCAAGCCGGCGTTCTAAATCCCTGATCCTGGCTTCCGCTGGATCATTGTTTGTGATCCTGGCTTCCGCTGGATCATTGTTTGTGATCCTGGCTTCCGTTGGATCATTATCCCGCGGCGCTGCTGCGGTATTTTTCACCCGCGCCAAATTCCTAGCCCTTTATCCATCAATTGACCGGCGGCATCTGGAAGACCTGCCCAGGATAGATCAAGTCGGCGCTTTTGATTTGCTTTTTATTCGCCTCATAAATGACCGTGTATTTGAAGCCGGTGCCATAGGTCTGGCGGGCAATGCGCCACAAGGAATTGCCGGGGCGAACGACAATCAGGCTGCCGGGTTGGATACCGGTCAGCGGCGCCGAGCGCGCAAAATGGACCTCGACACGGGCCAGCACCTTGCCGCCCGGCCCGACCCGGTCGGCGCGCAGGGTATAGACGCCGGCGGCCACCGGGTCTTTTGGCCGATGACGCCAGCGCCCGCGCCGATCGGCGGTGGTCCGCCCAATGAAGCCGTTATCCAGGTAGAGATGGATCGGATCGCCGGCGGTGGCGTGGCCGACGATATCGAGGCGCCCGCCATCGTCGTAATCAACGGCGTCAATGGTGAAGCTGCCTCCGGCGGCGCCCGGTTTTTGCAATATTTCAACTGCGTCACTTTCGTTTTTTGGAACCCGCATGGCCAAAGGCAGGCCGGTCTTAACCTGCCCGCGTCCGGCGATATCTTTGCCCGGTTCCGGCACCACCAGCACAACTTCTGCCGCCGAAGCGATTTCCGTGCCGTCCGCACCGATGGCTTTGAGCGATAATTTGTGGCTGCCCGGCGCCAACGGAGATTTGGGAACGAACACCCATTCGCCGCGCCGGTCGGCTTGTACTTCGCCGATCAGTTTATCGCCGTCATAGATGCGCACGGTGGCGCCCGGCGCCGCGCGCCCGGCCATGACCGTATCGCCTTCGGGATTGATGCGGACAACATCGAAACTTGGCTGCACCGCGTCTGCCTTATCGGCTCCGGGCGCCGGGGGGGCGCCGGGCGCCGCCTTAATGGTCGCCGTGCCGGGCAGGGGCCCAAGCGCTTCATCATCGCTATCAAGTATGAAACTGAGGCCAATCGCGATCGCCACAATGACCGCGCCGATGATAGACAAAAATATCGATTTGCTCATGCCTGACCCGCTAAAGACCAAGGGAAATTCAAGGACTTACCCTAACCCGCCCTAGCTATCCGCGCAATGGCCGCTGGGCCTTATGGCCCCGATATTTCGAGCGCGACCGCCGCCGCCGCCGCCGCCAGCGCAATCGGCAGCACCGCCGCCAGCCCATGAAAGACAATCTGGCCGGTGCGGTATCGGTTCATGCGGCCAACCGAAAGCCGCCGGGCCAGCGAATCGGTGAAAAATATAAACCCCAAAAGAATCAATGCCGGCACTAAAACGCCGATCGTTTCGGCAACCCGCACGCCGAGCCCCAAAATGCCGCCGGCGAACACCAACAACGCCGTTGCGCTGAACGGCAATCCCTGGTCGATAAGACCAAGGACGATGAACCCGCCAATGGCGGCGGCAAGGCCGAAGGCCAAATCCCGGTCTGCGCCGAGCCCGCCGATCCAGGCAACGACGCCGATGCCGGCGGCGGCCATCAACAACATCACCGCCGGCGTCACCGCGTGCTGGCTGAGCGCGCGCAGACGAAAAGCGACAAAGCCCCAGGCCAGCACGATAACCGGCGCCCATAGATCGATGGTGCCGCGCAGCCAGAACGGCGCGCCGATGCCGAACAGGATAATCAGGGTCAGTTCCCAAAACGCGCCGCTATCGCCGCGGTCGCGCGCCGGGCCGAAGTAATAATCCAAGGCGACGCCGAATATCAGCGCCGCCGTAATCAGCGCGATCATCGAATCGAGATCGGGTTCGGGCGGAAAGCTGGGCGAGCCAAGGGTGAAGCCGGCGACCCAGGCGAAGGAAATACCGGCCCCCGCCGCCGCCACCCGCCGCCCGCTTCCAAGCCGCCCGACAATTAAGATGATGCCGCCGATCACCAACGCGCCCAAAAACGGCAAGGCGGCGATCTGAATAAGCGGATCGGCAAAGAGATCCATTAGTTTAATTTTAGTGTCCTCAAATTTATTTAGAGACTTGAAACCCAAATTTCAATTTTTTGAAAGACCTGTTATCACCAAGTCTTGGCCTCGGCTTCCTACCAGAGTAATTATTAACCATGAAAGACATTAAATCCATTGCTGTATTTTGCGGATCGAAGCCCGGCGCCGATCCGGCCTATGGCGCGGCGGCGCGTGAATTGGGCGGTGAAATGGCGGCGCGCGGGCTGGAACTGGTGTTCGGCGGCGGGCGCATCGGCATGATGGGCATCATCGCCGACGCGGTGATCGAAGGCGGCGGCAAAGTCACCGGCGTCATCCCGCAATTTTTGGAAAAATTAGAAGTCGGCTACAACGGCGGCACCGATCTGATCACCGTCACGTCGATGCACGAACGCAAAAACACCATGTTTTCCCGCGCCGACGCCTTTGTCA
>JABMOP010000172.1 GCA_013204125.1 Rhodospirillales bacterium
GACGAATTGGCGACGCGGCTGGCGACCCGAATCAGCGCCTATGGCTATGATGCCCGGGTGCAGGCCAACCGCGGCGAAATTCCGCTGCCGGCTTACGGCCAATTGGCCGGCCTTGGCGAACTTGGCAAACATGGCAGCCTGATCTCGCCCGAACTCGGCTCGGCCTTTCGCATTTCTGCGGTATCGACGGATATGCTCTTGATCGCCGACGGGCCCAAAGATTTCGGCATCGACGAAATTTGCACCAATTGCGATATATGCACGCGCTTTTGCCCCGGCGAGGCCATCTCGTCGCAAAAGGCGGATGTGGACGGGATGCTGCGCTGGCAGATCGATACACCGGCCTGCCATCCCCATTTCCTGCGCCTCTATGGCTGTAAGATTTGCCTGTCGGTTTGTCCGATGAATGCGCGCGGCGGCAAAAAGGCGGAATATAAGGCTGTCGCCGCCGATATCCGCCAGGCCAAGGACGCGGCGGGTATGCTGAAATTGATCGACGCGCGCGGTGATTTGAAACTGGAAGAATTCAACGAAAAAGCCCGTGCGCTATCGAGCGAAGATAAAGAGATGGTTTGGTGGGACGTCCCCCGGCCGCTCAAGACCCCTAATTACGACGATTTGTGCGATTAGGCGCCGATGTCCGACCACGACGATATCATCGATCATTTGACGACCGAAATCAGGGCGCTTGAAACGCGCCTGGATTCCAATAACGATTTGATCGTTGCTTTACGCAATCAGCTGGATGCCCATCAGGCGCATAGAGGCGATGACCGGCGTACCCAAATTTACCGGCGCGCGGCAACCGATATCGTTCCCGGCGAGGCATTGCCCGGATTTTCCAACCGGGCGCCGGTTCTGGCGAAGGATCTCGGCGAGGCGTTGGTCGCGCTTGGCGCCCGGCTCGATCACAAATTTGCCGAGATCAAGGCGCTCAGCGAAATTACCGAGGGCGTTAATGCCGGTATGTTTTTCGATGAAGTCTTGGACCATGTGTTCGAAAGCTTCGGCCAATTGATGCCCTATGACCGCATCGGCGTTGCCCTGATTGAAAAAAGCAAATCCGATCAGGATCTGGTGCGCGCGAGGTGGAGCCGGGCCAAATACGCGCCGATTTATGTCGGCGAAGGCTATGCTGCGATTCTCGAAAATTCCAACCTCGGAGAAATCGCCCGGATGCGAGAGCCCCGCATCTTGAATAATTTGGGTGAATACTTGGCCCAGCACCGCACTCGCCTTCGACCAAGCTCCTAGTCCGAGAAGGCATTCAATCGAGCCTCACCTGCCCATTGGTCGCCAATGACAGGGTGATTGGCTTCATCTTTTTTTCGAGCCTCGATCAGGACACTTACCTGGATCTGCATATCGAGCTTTTCTCGCAGATCGCCGGCGAGCTGGCGCTGACGTTGGAGAAAAGCCGGGCCTACGAAGATTTGTACCTGCGCAACGAATTCATCAAGAAAGTATTTGGCCAATACGTCACCAACGAAGTCGTCGAAGCCGTTTTGGAAAGCGATGGCCCCCTGGCCTTGGGCGGGCAGCGCCAAATCGTCACCGTGTTGATGGCCGACCTTCGGGGCTTCACGCCAATGTCGGAAAAATTAACGCCGGAAGAAGTGGTCGATGCCTTGAATGTCTTTTTGGGGGCGATGACCAAGATCGTCATGAAATATGGCGGCAGCATAGATAATTTCATCGGCGATGCATTGATGGCGGTGTTCGGCGTTCCGGTGCCGGGGACCTATGATGCAGCGCGGGCGGTTGCCTGCGCCATCGAAATGCAAAATGCCATGCGCGATGTAAACGCCGAAATTGAAGGCAGGGGGTTGCCCGACCTTCGAATGGGCATCGGGCTTTCGACCGGCGATGTTGTGGCCGGCAATATCGGCTCTGAAATGCGTATGAAATATAGCGTCATTGGCGCAACGGTGAATTTGGCCGCGCGCATCGAAGGCATGGCGTCGGGCGGGCAAGTATTCGCGTCCGACGCGACCTATGACGCGGTGCGGGGTATCGTCCGCACCGAAGGAAACTTGAACGTGCATTTGAAGGGGTTTAGGGATCCCGTGCCGATCCACGAAATCAGCGCCATCGGCGGTGAATTTGCGACGGAGAAATTGCCCTAAAAGTAACTGCCGGTTGGCGGAACCGCGCCGATTTCTTCCATCCCCACCGCTTAGCCACCAAACTCGATTGTTTTTTTGCTTATGCTTTAGATGAGGCGGCGCGGGCGCGGTTTCAACTTCTTTTTCTTTATTAATTTTAAGGGTATCGCTTGAACGCGGCTTCGCCGTATTCGGTTCCTGAGCGGTCCCAGTTTTGCGAGATATGGGAGGCGACGGCGCACATGTCGCGGAATTTGCGCTGGGCGTAATGGCCGTCGAATATGCCCCTGGCGCCGGCCGCTTCGAACAACCGGTCGACGGCGTTTCGGCAGAGGCGGCAGGCATAGGCTTGATCGCGCCGGTTACGGGCGCGTTCCATCACCGATAAGGGGCGTGGCTCGGCCATCGCCGCCATCGAAGCCTGGGTGTCGCGCATGACGATAAGCCGGGCGCAATCTATTTCGGCCGCCGCTTCGGCAATATGCATTTGCATGGTCGGGTAATCGGCGATTTTTTTGCCTTTCGCCTCGGCCGCGGCGATCTGCGCGATCGAGGTTTCCAAAAGGCTTTCGGCGATGCCGAGCCCGGTGGCGGTGAACAGGAACGGCCCTGACGGTAAATGCGGCAAACGGTAAAGCGGCCTTGCCTCGGTCTCGCCCCTGGAACTATCCCGAATTTCGGCGCCGCCATTGGCTTCGGGCATGGTCAAAACCCGGTGTTCCGGAACAATGCAGCCGGCAACCGTAATATTCTTACTGCCGGTGCCTTGCAGACCCATCACCTGCCAATTGTCTTCGATTTCAATTTCGCTCCTCGGAACAAGGAATAAGCCATGGATGTCTTCGCCGTTTGCGGCCGGAATGAAACTCCCCAAGATGAACCATTCGGCGTAGTCGCAGCCGCTGACGAATTGCCATTGGCCGGAAATACGCCAGCCATCGCCCGCCCGTTCCGCCGTGCCGGTCGGATGGTAGCCCGCCGATATTACCGCTTCGGGGGTCTGGCCCCAGATATCTTCGCCCGCCTCATTCAAAAACAGGGAAGCCAGGAACGCATGATCCGTATAGACCGCGCATACCCAAGCCGAAGACGCGCAGCCTCTGGCAAGGATGGAAATGATATCGGCGGCGGCATCCAAGGGCAATTCGGCGCCGCCAAAATGGCGCGGCTGGCACAACCTGGTTAAACCGGCGCTGCGCAATCGATCCATGAGCGCCGCCGGTATCCGGCCCGCCGCTTCGGTTTCCGCCGCAGCTCCGGCCAGCGGTTCTATCAACGCGGTGGCTTGGACGCGCAACGCGTCGGCGCGCATCTTTTCATCGGTGATGTCGAGGGCGTTCATGTGGTCATTCTAGAGAATGTTGAGAGCGAGGCAATTGTAGTGTTTGGCTTAAGCTTACGAGCCGCGGGCGGACGGCTCCCTTAATCTTGGCGGGCGGAAGGGTAATTCGTTTGATCCATGGTTGTATTAAAGGATGCCATAAACCGTCATTGGCTTTCGTATAACCCGCAATAGAAATTTGGTCGAATCATGCCAACTTTATTACTATAAAGGCATGCACATTCTTTAATGGCCCAGTTTTAGGACCAAATTTGAGATGAAATTTTTTATTGTTGATGACGACCACGAGATTGTGAACCTGATGACCCTGGTTTTGGAAGCGGAGGGGAACGAGGTTCGATCCTGCGTCGCCGGCGAAGAAGCCCTGTCGCAAATTGCGGACATGCGCCCCGATTGCGTGATCACGGATTTGATGATGGCCAGCCTGGATGGGCTCGAAGTGTGCGATGAAATCCGCTCCAACCCAGACCTGAAAAACACCAAAATCATCATGATTTCCGCGCGTGATGCGGAACATTGGCAGCAAAAATCGCTCGACCATGGCGCTATTGGCTATATCCGCAAGCCGATCGATGTGCTCACATTTGGCGATGTTGTCACGGAAATGGTCGCTTAAAGTCTCTATCCCGATATCCCTCCCATGAAATAATATATATATCCAATCGATATATAGTTGTTGACTATATATCGATTGGATATATATGATCCCGCTGATTTAAATTGGCGGACGGAAACATGGATACGCGCTCGATATGCCTCGGTGTGCTTAGTTTGGGCGACGCCACCGGCTATGAAATCAAAAAATTATTCGAAGAAGGCCCGTTTAGCCATTTTTTCGATGCCGGCTACGGATCAATCTATCCGGCCTTAAATAAGCTTCTCCAAGATAAACTGGCGACCTGCCGCACCGAAGAACAAATCGGCCGCCCGGCGAAAAAAATTTACAGCATTACCGATGCGGGCACGGTCGCCTTGCGGGAAGCCCTTCACGAAGTACCGGCGCGCGATAAAATTCGTTCCGACGCCTTGGCGATGATGTTCTTCGGCCACATGCTTGACCATGATCAACGCCAGTTGGTGTTCGATAAATACCACGACCATTACAGCGGCGTATTAAATGATCTGCGCGCCTTGGAGGATGACTGC
>JABMOP010000173.1 GCA_013204125.1 Rhodospirillales bacterium
CATCCGAGCGCTCCAGTAATGCCTTGGTTGCTGACAAGCGCATCTGCTCGATGTGATCGTTGATCGAAGCATCTTTCTCAATATACACATCTGAGGAGGGAACGTAGGCTTCGGGCTGATAATAATCATAGTAGGAAACGAAATATTCGACCGCATTATCCGGGAAGAAATCTTTCATCTCGCCATACAATTGCGCCGCCAGAGTTTTGTTGGGGGCCAACACCAAGGTCGGGCGGTTCAGGTTTTGAATGACGTGGGCGATGGTGAAGGTCTTGCCCGATCCGGTGACGCCCAACAAAACCTGATTGCGCTCGCCCGTTTCAAGGCCTTTGGTCAGCTCTTCAATCGCTTGCGGCTGATCGCCCGCCGGCGCGAACGGCGACGATACGCGAAGAGCGTTGCCGCCCGCGGTGATCGGGCGTTTTTCCGGGATGAATGCGGCGCGTTCGAACATCGGGTTATTTTAACCGCTTCCGGCTTCGGATGCACCACCGCCGCTCTTGGCGGCGGCAAGGCTGAGTAAAAACGCCGCAAATGATATGGCGGCGGCGACCATGAACGTCCATCGGTAGCCCTCCAGGAATGCCGCCTCTTCGGCGGCGCCGTTTTTGCCGGCCGCCGCCGCGATTATGCCAAACACTTCGAACAATAGCGACGCTGCGAATAAATAGCCGGCCGAGCGGGTCAACTCTACCAGGGCGCCCGACACGCCCCGGTTTTCCGGCGGCATCGCGCCGGTGACGAAATAAAAATAGGCGGCGTAAAAGAGACCGAGCGCCAGCCCGGTGGCGCTTAAGGTGACGATGAGAACTGCAATCGGCGTTGCCGGACCGTATTGGGCGGCCATTCCGAGCCCGCCGGCGCAAAGCAGAGGGGTGAGCATTAAAAGGTTTCGCGATGCAAGCTGACCGGCGCGCAAACGATTTAAAACCCGCCCGGCGATGATGGCGCCGGCCGCCACGCCGATCGGATAGGCGGCCAGAACCAGGCCCGAAGCGGCCGCGTCCAAGCCCGTTACCCGGCGCAAATAAAACGGTGTCAGCAGCATGACCACGAAACTGGCGAGGTTGATGAGGACGCTGGTGGTGGTCAGCAGGCAAAAGCGCGGGCGGCGAAAATAAGAAAGATCGATGATCGGCGCCGGGCTGGTCGATTGCAGCCGGACGAAGAGCACCAGCCCCAAAACGGCGGCCACGGATAGGGGCGCCCAGGAAATATGGCCCGACCAGGCGATGTTGAGCGCGGCAAACAGCGCGGCCAGGGCGAGGCTAAGAACCACGGCGCCGGACAAATCAAATTTGGTGCCGGCGACGCTATGTTTTGTGTCTGGAATGAATACGGATAGGGCGAGCGCCACGAGCGCAATCGGCACCCGGTACCAGAACACCGCCTGCCAGCCCCACTGGCCGGTCAACACGCCGCCGATCAAGGGTCCGATGGCGATGCCCAAGGCGAGGATCAGACCGTAGATGCCGATCGCCGCCCCGCGCCGGGATTCGGGAAAGAGGCCGAGGGTCAGCGCCGGCGCGCAGCCGAAGATCAAGGCGCCCGCCGCGCCTTGGCCGACGCGGGCGGCGACCAGATAGGCGAAATTGGGGGCCAGGGCGTCGGCGCTCAAGGCCAGCGCGGAGAGCGCAAGGCCGACCTGAAACAGCCTCCGGTGCCCCCACACATCGCCCGCCCGACCAGAAATCAGCATCAAACTGGCGGCCGTCAAGATGAAGCCGACGACGACCAAGCGCGCTTGCGACACCGGAACGCCGAAATCATGGGTCAAATCGGGGAAGGCCACATTGACCGAGCTATCCAGCGGCAAAATCAAGACGCCGAAGCCGATGATGAGCAATCTTGGGTTCAAAAGGGGGCTCATGGGGTCCTGTTAAGTGCGATATTTTTGGGCTTCTGCGGATTGGGCGGCAGTGAACTATGACGTTGGCGGGCCTTGGCCACAAGCCACGCCGCCGATTGCTTAAAACATTATGCAATCGGCATACTTGACTAACTAGCTGCGGAAATGCGAGAGTCGATTCAAGTGCGAATGATTATTATTATTTGCGCGAGCTCCGGCTGGCTGGCCTATGCCAAACATGCCGGGGTTGGTGACACGGCGTACCCCCCCCCTCGCCGTGATACCGGTTAGCGGGAGAAGCGAAGCCAGCAAATTGCTTCTCCCGTTTTACCGTCCAAAATCTTCCAGAAGGTGTTGCAAGAAATGTGGGCCGGGCGTAGTGTTCGCGCCGTTCGAGAAACCCCTGCGATCCCTTACCATTTAAAGACCCAAATCCATGACTTTCCTCGCATCCAGACTAGGCCGTATTCAGCCCTCCATGACCATGGCCGTAAC
>JABMOP010000174.1 GCA_013204125.1 Rhodospirillales bacterium
CTACTGGTCTTATCAAATTGCTGGAATACGACAACTGAATTGCATTGCGTTAAAACAGTTTTCGACACATTTGCAGCCTTTTTATAAGATGTTCCAGATTTACAGTTACATACGCATTATTGCCCTTATATGAATCTGCCAATCGGTAAGCCAAATTCGCACAGACTTGCTCCGCTGAAGAGCTTCCATTTGTAGCGGCCTTAGCGGAGGAAGGTGAATTTGAAGAATTACTATTTGTTACCGACGATTGCTGCCTAAATTTGGAGCCGGCTTGAGATTTTAAGGCGGGAGCAGCAACAAAGATTCCCATTTGCGCTTCAAGTTGGCCGATACGTGTTTCAACTGAAACAAAATAGCTAACGGCCGCCACGAACATCCCCAATATCGCAATCACCCCTGCAATTAGACCAATCCAAAACCCGACTTTTTTTTGGCCGTCTGATATTCCATCAGTCATTGCAATAATCCCCCAAAATACACTCTGATATAGAATACCCTTTAAACCAAATTCGTAAAGCCGTTGGTGATTGGGTAGCGGCGGTCGCGGCCGAAGGCGCGGGAAGTGATTTTGACGCCCGGCGGCGCTTGGCGGCGTTTGTATTCGGAGCGGTCGAGCATCTTCCACACCCGGCGCACGGTTTCCAGATCATGGCCGCGGGCGACGATATCGGTGATCGCGTGTTCGCCTTCGATCAGGTTTTTCAAGATATCGTCCAGCTCTTCATATTCCGGCAAGGTGTCCTGATCGAACTGGTTCGGTTTCAATTCGGCCGATGGTTTCTTGGTGATGATGCGCTCGGGGATGACCATGCCGTCGGCGCCGAGCGCATCGGATGGCCTGTTTTCGTTGCGCCAGCGGGCCAAGCCAAAAACCGTTGTCTTATAAATATCTTTCAACACCGAATAGCCGCCGCACATATCGCCGTAAAGCGTTGCGTAGCCGACCGACATTTCCGATTTATTGCCGGTGGTCAGCGGCATGTAGCCGAATTTATTGGAAATCGCCATGACGATCATGCCGCGGGCGCGGGCTTGAATGTTTTCTTCGGTGGTGTCCGCCTGGGTGCCTTCAAAAATATCGGAAAGCATATCGCCGAAGGCCTGCATGACGCCTTTGATCGGCACCGTATCGTAGCGAAGCCCGAGAAGCTTGGCGCAGGCCGCCGCGTCTTCGAGGCTATCATCGGAGGTATAAGGCGACGGCATCATGACGCAATGAACCTTGTCCGGACCCAGCGCATCAACCGCAACCGCCGCCGACAGCGCCGAATCAATGCCGCCGGAAAGGCCCAAAATAACGCCCGGAAAATTATTTTTGCCGACGTAATCGCGAAGCCCCAAAACCATCGCCCGGTAAATGGATTGGATGTGATCGTCTTCGCCGGTCGGCGTGATCGGGGATTGGGCCGAGGACCAGCCGCCTTCGCCTTTCGACCATTCGGTGACAAAGACGCTTTCTTCCCAAGCCGGCATTTGCGCGGCAAGAACGCGCCCGGCATTCAAAACGAAGGATGCCCCATCGAAAACCAATTCATCCTGGCCGCCGACCAGGTTGACGTAAACCAGCGGCAAGCCGGTCTCGCCAACCCGCGCCACCGCCAAATTCATGCGCCGATCGGTTTTATCGACTTCATAGGGCGAGCCGTTGATAACCACCAATATCTCGGCGCCGGATTCTTGCAGACATTCGGCGACATCTTGCTCCCACATGTCTTCGCAGACCATGACACCGAGGCGCGCGCCCCGGAACGCCATCGGGCCGGGCGCCGGGCCGGTTGCGAACACGCGGCCTTCATCGAACACACCATAGGTCGGCAGATGATGTTTGTAGCGGATGGCGGATATCTCGCCGCCGTCCAGCAATAGAGAAGCGTTATAAAGCTTGCCGTCGTCGCGCCACGGCGCACCCAGCAAAATCGCCGGGCCGCCATCGCCGGTTTCCAAGGCAAGTTGGGTCACTTGATCGGCGATACGGTCCAGGAATGCGGGTTTTAGAACCAGATCTTCGGGCGGGTAGCCCGAGACCGTCAATTCGCCGGTAATCATCAGATCGGCGCCCATATCCTTTGCCGCGGCGCGGCGGGCGCGGATCAATTCAATATTGCCGTCCACATCCCCAACGGTGGGGTTCATCTGGACGAGCGCGATGGCGAGGCGGTCGGTCATGTCGGTCTGGCTTATTAAGCGGGGCTCAAAGATTCGGCGTTGGCCTTAGCACTAGCCTTAGCACTAGCCCTAGCATTAGGGGAGCCCCCCCTGCCTGTCAACGCCGCACCCGGGGATCATCCGTTATAGAAATGCGCCGACAAAATGGTTATGAATATATTATGGACAGTAACGACACCCCGCCGCAGCGGACGGCACGGCAAGAATCGCTGCAACGGCTCATGTGGCTCGACCATATCGAGGTCGGCGGACTTATGGCGAGCGCACCCGAACCCGGCGGGACGGGGCCGTTTTCATCGAACGCGCAAAGTAAAGCGCTGGCCGATACAATTGTTTCCGCCTTTACCGGGCGGCTTCTGGCCGAGGCCGAGAAAAACGGCGGACACCTGACCAGCGCCGATATCAAACGCCTGGCCGGCGAGCTTGACGCCCGCCGCGGCCAATTGGAAGCCATGTTCCGGCAATCGTTCGAACAATATGTGCACGCCCGCGAACGCGCGGTCTTCGACCATGCGCGCCAATATCCGTTCGACCGGTTGATCGTGAATTCCTTCGCCGATTTATTTTTACCGGCGCGCGCCGAAGATGACGGCATCAATGCGGTCACGCGAAGGGTGCTCGCCGGGTTTTTCCTGGCTATGGATTTGATGATCGGCGGCGAAGCGGTCGAAGAGTTTCAGATACGCGCCCGCGCCATTGTCGAGCGTTTGAGCGCCGGCGACGAAGCCGAATTTAATTGGCAAAAGCTTTATGACGATGCGGACGCCGGCGATTTATGCCTCGATGCGCTGGTCGCCTTTGCGCCTTACTTCGAAGATTATTTCAAGCGCCGCGATTGGTTTGTGCCGCTGGTCAACGGCAATCTGGATTCCACCGATGATTGGGAACTCACCGATATGGGGTTCGGCAATCTTGTCGGCGCGCTGTTTTCGCCGCTCCATGCGGCGCTTGGCGGCGATGCCCGCGCCGGGCTGGAAAAACGCCACGGCGCGAAAACTTTAAGCGCGTTGGAGCGAATTTTGGACGCCCTGGCGGACGTTGGGATCGTCTGGATATAGCCGATCGGAATTATCCCGCTTCGGCCAAGGCGCGGTGCGCCTCCAAATATTCGCCGATCCGTTCGGGATCGCCGCGCCCCCATCCACATTCGGACGCGACACCGGCCACCCGCACAACTTTTTGCGCTTCATGCAAACGTTTGATATCGCCTGCCCCATCGCCGTGGTGGATCAATCCCAGATAGAGATCCGTCGTTTCCGGTAAATTCAAATCTTTTAGCGGCGCGAAATAAGCGCCATCCGTGCGATCCCGCGGCACCGGCAAATGGATGAACTGCACGGTCCGGGAAACGGCGTTTACTATGCCGCGCGTCATTTCCACCATATTGGCCATATCCTTGGGC
>JABMOP010000175.1 GCA_013204125.1 Rhodospirillales bacterium
ACCTTGACCATGTTCGATTTGATGCTCACTTTCTGGGCCATGGCGGGCCTCTATGGGCTCATCAGCGCGTGGCGCGGCGGCGGCATCAAAGGCTGGGCGATTTTCGCCGCAGCCGTTGGTTTCGGCATCCTTAGCAAGGGGCCGGTGATTTTGGTTTTTCTTTTACCCGCCGCCCTTTTTGCGCCCTATTGGACGGTCGGCGATGCGCCACCCGGCTGGGGCCGCTGGTATGCGTCTTTCTGCCTGGCCCTGGTTATTGGGGCGGGCATCGCACTTAGTTGGGCCGTACCGGCGGGTGTTGCCGGCGGAGATGCCTACCGGAATGCGATTTTTTGGGGTCAATCGGCGGGCCGCGTGGTCAGCGCTTTCGATCACAGCAAGCCAATTTGGTGGTATTTGCCGTATCTACCGATTTTATTGATGCCGTGGATTGCTTGGCCGTCCTTGTTGCGGAGCTTATGGCGGTTTCGGCGCGGCGGTGAGACTAATCCGGGCTTGCGTTTAATGCTGGTCTGGGTGGTCGCGGCGCTTATCATTCTTTCTGCGATCAGCGGCAAGCGCATTCATTATCTACTGCCGGTATTTCCTGCAGCAGCAATATTCGTGGCTGTATTGGTATCCCGGCTTGGACAGGAAGAATTGGTCCAGCGGCGCTGGGATATGGTTCCGGCGGCGCTGATCGCACTTTTGTTTGGCGTTTTATTCGGGGCCGCGCCGATGATCGGCGAGCTGGCAGGCGCCGACGCCCGCATCAGCCAATGGACAAATGTGATCTCGCCCTTGTGGGCGCTCATCTATATCATAGCCGCTCTATGGTTTCTGGCGCGCCCACCCGCCGGGGTCAGGGGCCGCGTGGCGGCGATTACCGTAATTAATATTGTGATATTGGTTGGACTCCACGGCGCCCTCGCCGCCAAGTTAAACCAGAGCTACAATCTTAGCTCCACTGCCCAGTATCTCGCCAAATTACAAAAAGACGGCTACGCAATCGCAAATTGGTCGAAATATCACGGCCAGTTCAATTTTCTAGGGCGATTGGCACCGAACATTGCGGAAATAGGGACTTCTAATGTGCGGCAATGGTTGAAGATCAATCCTAAATCTAAAATTATTGCCTATCATTATGTGTTGAAAAATGGCCCGAAACCTGAATTTACGGCTCCCTTTCGCGGAAAATGGGTTGCCATTTGGGATGCATCGCAAATCCTCAAAGATCCTTCACTCGCTTATCGGTAACTGATCGTCACATTAATCAAGAAAATCCATCAGGGCGCCGGGTTCGGGCGGCTTAGGTTCCTGTTTTCGGAGTGGCAGTTCGATCCAGAAAGTGCTGCCTTCGCCTTCGCGGCTTTTGAACGATATTTTCCCGCCAAGAAGCTCTGATATCTGCTTGGAGATTGAAAGCCCAATCCCGGTGCCGTCTATATCGCCGCTTTCACGGCCGAGCCGGTTAAAGGCTTCAAATAAATGCGCCTGCTGAGAGGTCGGAATTCCGCTTCCCGTGTCGCTCACCGATATGCGAAGTTTTCCGCTATTCCGTTGCTCAGACTTGATTTTAACGCTGCCATTTTTGTGGTTATATTTGATCGCATTCGACAGAAAATTTAAAACCACTTGGCGAAGGCGGAACGGGTCCGTATTTAGTTCGGGCAGCGGTGCTTTCGATTTTGAATGGGAAATATTCACGCTGAACTGGCCTGCAAGACCTTCCATCATGTTGATGCACTGGACTATCACATCATCGATCTGCACGTCTTCCATTGAAAAATTGATCTGACCGGATTCTATTTTTGACAGTTCCAGCACTTGCTCGATCAAACTCAACAAATGCTCGCCGCTTTGGATGATAAGCCCTGTGTAATCCCGTTGATTTTCAGTAAGCGGCTCTTTCGGGACATGTTCCAACAATTGGGCGAACCCTAGAATGGCGTTCAGCGGCGTCCGCAACTCATGGCTCATGGAAGATAAGAATTCCGATTTGGCCCGGTTGGCTTTTTCGGCCACCGACTTTTCTGTTTTCAATTCCTCTTCGCGCCGGACGGCATCGGTCACATCAAAATGGAAGGTAACTTTGGAACCGTCTTCGAGGGTATATTTGCGGATATTTATATAACTTCCGTTGGGGCGGCGGTTTACATAATCTCCGCCACGGCCGCTCATTTCATCCAGGCGCTCGGCAATCCACGCGTCGCGTGTTATGGTTTCTTTGTCATCCACATTGATTTCGTATGCCGCGCCTATTAATTCTTCATAGGCGCTCCCTGGAGTCAGATAGTTTTCATCCAGATTCATCAGGGCACGATATTGGCGGTTGCAATAAACCAGCCTGTTGTCGGGGTCCCATAGACTGAACGCGGCGTCCAGGCTTTCCATGGCATCATGGAATCGCCTTTCCGTATTGATCAGCTGAAGCTCCAATTGGACTTCCGCCGTTTCGTTGGAGGTGATGCCCCGGTATCCGGCAAATTCACCTTTATCGTCATAAATGGGTGTGCCGGAATAGCTTAATGTGCGACCGGCCCCGTCATTGCTCGGAACCTTGATGGTGAATTTTCGGAACGTTTGCCGTCGTTCCAAAATTTCCCGAAATTCCAACCAGTCTTGGAGGTCTGAATCCCTGACAACCATTTCCCACGGCCGCCTGCCGACGTATTCATCGGCGCCTATTGCCGATGACGCGTCTTCGTTCAAGTAGTAGCGGTATATGAAATCCCGGTCCATTTCCCAGAACTGGTTACCGGCGGCTGAAGCGATATCTTTAAACCGTTCTTCTGAGAGAAGGCGCGCCCGCTCAGCCAGTTTGCGCTCGGTAACATCGGTTATCTGACTGATAACATGAAGCGGATTGCCTTTGGCATCGCGCACAACCGCCATGGAGACCCAGACCCAGACAACACTGCCGGTCCGGTGCAGGTAGCGTTTTTCAAATTGCGTGGTTTTTGATTTATTGCTGACAATTCCCTCCAAGGTATCGAGGGATAACTTGGCATCGTCCGGATGGGTAATATCCGGAATGGATTTGCCTATTAAGTCACCTTCATCATAGCCGAGCATATAATGATACGCCGAATTTGCGTCCATGATTTTACCGTCAAGAGATAGAAATACGGTGCCAATGGCGGCTTCTTCAAAAAAAATTCGGAAGCGGTCCTCTGACTCGTGGACCTGATTGGTCACATCTCGTGCAATCCCCTCAACGCCGACAACGGTGCGTTCATCGTCGTATATGAATCTAGAGCTAGAAGAAACCCAGGCAATCTTTCCGTCTTTTCTTTTCAACTTAGCCCGGAAATCCGATATTGCGCCGCCGCCTGCTTGCATCGCGGCAAGAAACTTATCGCGGCCGTCGGCTTCTGAGTATAAATCGGCTAACTTTGTCCCTATTACATCTTCCACCGAATAGCCGAGGAGGTTTTCAAGC
>JABMOP010000176.1 GCA_013204125.1 Rhodospirillales bacterium
TCGATGACTTCCTGCGCCGCTTCGGTGGCGTATAATTTTGCCATTGCGGCTTCGCGGGTGACGCGCCCGCCTTGCACATCCTTGACCCAGGCGGCGCGGAAGGTGAGCAACGCGGCGGCGTCAATCTTTACCGCCATGTCGGCGATTTTCGCTTGGATCATTTGAAATTCGGAAAGGTTCTGGCCGAATATATGACGGCTTTTCGCCCGCGTAGTGGCTTCGTCCAATGCGCGGCGGGCAAATCCCAACGCGGCGGCGGCGACGGTGGCGCGAAAAATATCCAATGTCGCCATCGCCACTTTGAAGCCTTCGCCGGGCTGGCCCAGCATATTGGCGGCGGGCACGCGCGCATCTTTGAACGTGACGGTGCCCAAGGGATGCGGCGCGATGACGCTGATCCGTTCGGCTACGTCCAGGCCGTCCGTATCCGCATCGACGACGAAGGCGGAAATGCCCTTGGCCCCCGGCGCTTCGCCGGTGCGCGCGAATAAAACATAATGATCGGCAAGCCCGGCGTTGGAGATCCAAGTCTTGGCGCCGTTGATGATGTAGTCATCAGCCTCCAATTGGGCCGTGGTGGTCATGGCGGCGACGTCCGATCCGCCTTCGGCTTCGGAAATGGCAAAGGCGGCGATTCCGGTGCCTTGGGCGACACCCGGAAGGTATTTGGATTTTTGTTCTTCCGAGCCATAAAGCGTGATCGCGCCGGACCCCAATCCTTGCATCGCCATGACGAAATCGGCGAGGCCGGAATGATAGCCTAATATTTGCCGCGCGATGCAGAGGCTGCGCACATCTAAATTTTCCAGCGCCCCGCCATAGGCGGCCGGAACCGTATATTTGAGCCAGCCGCCGGCGCCAAGTTTGGCAGCCAATTCCGAAGCCTCGGCGTCGAGCGCCGCATCACCGACCGGATCCGCATGTTCGCCGGTGCCGATTTCGCTCGCCGCCCATTGGCTTAAATCTTTGGCGAATTGGCGGTGGCTATCCTCAAAAAACGGCCAGTCGAGATAGGTTTGATCGCTCATATTCATCCCCCTTAATTGGTAACCGAGCCGCCGGCAACGACAATCGATTGGCCGGTAATTGCCGCCGATGACGGCAGGCACAGCCAAGCCACAGTTTCCGCAACTTCGTCCACGGTAATCAAGCGCCCCATCGGGCTTGTATGCTCGATCTCGGCGCGCACATGAGCGGCATCCTGTCCGGTTTTATCGACAATGACATCGATGGCTTCGTCGACCAAATCCGTATCCGTATAACCGGGGCAGACGGCGTTGACGGTGATGCCGGTCTTGGCCGCTTCCAACGCCAACGAGCGGGTCAGGCCGACGACGCCATGTTTTGACGCGGCATAGGCGGCGATATAGGGGTAGCCGCGCAATCCGACCGTCGAAGCGATATTGATAATCCGCCCATAGCCGCGCGTCCGCATGGCCGCGTAAACTTGTTTGCAGCACAGAAACGGCCCGGTGAGGTTTAGATCCATAGTTCGCTGCCAGAACTCCAAATCCATGCGGTGGAAAGGCGCCGATTTTCCCATGCCCGCATTATTGATCAGAATATCGATCGGGCCGAGCGCTTCGGCGGCGGCGGCAAAACCGCTTTCGATGTCGGCTTCGACCGACATGTCGGCGGCGATTGCGAATACTTCGGCACCACGATCGCCGCGCAGTTTTGCCGCGCGGGCGTCGAGGGTTTCCTGATTGCGCGCGGTCAGGCTGATCTTCGCGCCCATGCGCGCAAGATGTTCGGAAATGGCGGCGCCGATGCCGCGCGATCCGCCGGTGATCAGCGCGTGCTGCCCGGCAAGCGGTTTATCGGCGAACATATTGGCGTTGGGTTTTTGGATCTCGCTCATTCGCCGCTCTCCATGATCTCAGCTATCGCCACGGTGCGCTTTTCGACCGCCGATTTAACGCCGGCGCGGATAACGGCCAAAGACCGGGATGCCCATTCGCCGCCGACTTCGGGATCGGTATCGTTCCGAATGCAAGCGCCGAATTCGGCCATCTGTTCGGCCAGGGTATCGTTGGCTTCGAACGCCATGTGACGCGGCTCCTTTTCACCCTGTTTTAGAAAATACATGCCGGTGTGCTTGCTATAAAGAGCCGATGCCTTTTTGCCGTAAATGTTCATCACATAATGCTCGCCCGCCGACGCATAGCCGGCATTGAGGGTCGAAATGGCGCCATTTTCGTGGTGCATGACCAGCCCGGCGACGTCCGGATTATCGCCCGGCAAAACCAATTGCGACAGCATACCCGAAACTTCGGCAACGGGGCCGATCAGCATTTCCAGAACATCGACATAATGCGGGCCGATTTGCAGCAGCACGCCGCCCGGCATGCCTTCGGCGGTATAGCGCCAATGACCGGCTTCGAACTGGCCGAGCCGGTCGCGGCTGATATTGGCTTCGGCCTGGACCAGGATTCCAAATTCGCCGGCGTCGATCTGACCCTTGACCCAGCGGAAATGCGATTCCCGGCGGCGCTGAAAGCCGATCGAAAGTTTGACCTTCGCGGCCCGGCAGATTTTCGCGATCTCCATGCCTTCGCCGACCGAATTGGCGATCGGTTTGTCCAGGAACACATGCTTGCCCGCGACGGCTGCCTGGCGCGTGGTTTCCAGATGCACATTGTTGGGCGTCGTGTTGATGATGCCGTCGATGCCCTCGTCGGCTAGAATTTCTTCGTAGCTGGATGCCGCTCGGCAGCCATATTTTTCGGCGAAGGCTTGGCGCTTATCTTCGGAGCGGGTGAAACAGGATACAATCTCGACGCCATCGGCGCGGCCAACCGCATCTGCCAATTCATCGGACCACCAGCCCAGCCCTAGGGAAGCGAGGCGCACCACATCTGAACTCATAACTCTAACTCCATGGTCATTATTGTAACTCTATTCCATTAATTGGTCCGTTGTCTTGTTTGAGCGGTGTTCCATATAGAAGGACCAAAATATAGAGGCGGCGGCGAGGCAAAGGAAAAAGAGGCTGAACGGCGAGGTGAAGAAAATGCCGACATCTCCTTGAGAAGACACCAACGAGACGCGCAAATGCTCCTCCAACGGCCGGCCGAGCACCAGGGCCAGCAAGAGCGGCACCACCGGCATATCCAGCCAGCGCATGCCGAGCCCTAAGAGGCCGAAGCTGAACATGACATAGACGTCGAAGAAATTATTTCTGAGCGCGTAGCTGCCGATCACGCACAGAATGGCAATCAGCGGCATCAGTAGGGCGCGCGGCATCGCCAGCACCTTGACCAAATAGCGCAGACCGATAAAGGCGATGATGACGTTGAAAATATTGGCCCAGAAAAACGAGAATATAATGCCGTAGGCAAAATCGCCGCGTTCGATGAACAATAAAGGCCCCGGCGCCAGCCCGTGGATCAGAAGCGCGCCGATCAAAATGGCGGTCACCGGATCGCCGGGAATGCCGAGGGTCATCATCGGGATCAAGGCGCCGCCGGTGACGGCGTTGTTGGCGGCTTCCGGCGCGGCGATGCCTTCGGGCGCGCCGTGGCCGAATTTTTCCGGATGTCTGTTCAGTTTTTTGGCGTAGTCGTAGCTGATGAATGCGGCAATCGGCCCACCGGCGCCGGGAAGTATGCCGAGGAAGGCGCCGATCGGGGCGCTTATCGCGATCGGCAGGCGGATCGTTTTCAAATCGCTGAGGCGCGGCAAAGCCCGCGTGATTTTCGCCACCTTTTGTGCGCCTCCGCCGCTCACGCCGGAGGGCGCGAAATTATCGACCAATTGGGGGATCGCAAAAAGGCCGATCAGCGCCGTCAGGAAATGAATGCCGCCGATCAAATTTACCTGACCGAAGGTGAAGCGCGCCGTCCCCATCATCGGGTCTTGGCCGATGGTGATGATCATCAATCCGACGAGCGCCGATAGGAGCCCTTTAACCAAGGAGCGGGCGGCGAAGCTGCAAATGATGGTCAGGCCGAAAAATACCAGGCTGAAAAGATCGGGGGATTTGAATTTAAGGGCGATTTCGGCGAGCAGCGGGGCAATGAAATAGAGGCAAAGAAAACTGAACATGCCGCCGATGAAACTGGCGATAATGGCAATCCCAAGGGCGCGCCCAGCTTCGCCATTGACCGCCATCGGATGGCCGTCCAAGGCCGTTGCCGATGCCGACGGCGTCCCTGGGATATTCAGGAGGATCGCCGAAAAACTGCCGCCGGTCATGCCGCTGACATAAAGGCCGAGCAGAAGCGCGATTGAAATATCCGGGGGCAACACGAAGGTCAGCGGCAACACGATAATGATGCCGGTCGAAATGGTCAGGCCGGGGATCATGCCGACAATGAGGCCGAGCAAACAGCCGATGGCGGTGGCGGCCAAGGTGGTGGCGAGGCTGGCCTGCAAAAAACCGTCGATGATATCCGGGTTCATCAGACGAAGCCGTCCAAGATGCCGGCCGGCAATTGAATCTGGAATACTTCCCGGAATAAAATAAACACGAACAGCGGAATTGCGACCGAAAAACCCGCCACCCATAGCGGGCGCTTTTCGCCGTACAGCACCATCAGGGCGGCAAACAAGGCAATGTCGGCGGCGATAAAACCGGCATAGGGTAGGGCGCCGAGATAGGCGACTGCGATACCCAACCCGGCGCCGTAACGCGAGATAGAAATCTTGGGCAGCTCGGGTACTTTATCGGAAACCAGGGCAAACAATCCCTGGACTAAGAGGATCAGCGAAAGCCCTATAAAACAAGTGACTGCGACCAGGGGAAAGAACGACGGCCCGGTCGCGTTTTCAATATTGCGGGTCGGCAAATTGGCGGCGAGGCCGGCATAGGCGATGCCAACGGCGAGCAACAGCGCCGCCGTAACCAAATTTCGTCTTCGCATACTGCCCATGATATTTAAAATTGATATTTAAAATTGATGTCTAAAAAAAGACCGCCCCGCCTCATGCTCTGAAGACGGGGCAGCCTTTATTCCAAAACCTTAAGATGAAGTCTATTTCTTCATCTTGGATTTGTAGATGCCCGCCGATTTCATAATGCTGACAATATTTGCGTTGGCCTTGGCCAATTTTGCTCCGAACTTTTTTTGGCCCATTGGCGCCAAGGTCAAATTGAGCTTTTTCATTCGCGCGCTGAAACTTTTGGAATTGGCGGCTTTAATCATCGCCGCTTCGAGCTTGTCTTTAATCGCCTGCGGCGTGCCTTTGGCGACGGAAAGACCCCGGAACAAATCAAATTCCATGTCGAGGCCAAGTTCCTTCGCGGTCGGAACGTCCGGCGTTGCCGGATTGCGTTCGCCGCTTGAAATGGCGAGGAATTTCATCTTGCCGGCTTTGACCAATTTTAACGGCACAAAGAAAACATCAACGGCGGCATCGGTTTCGCCGCTAAGGATCATTCTCCGGCGGTCCGCCGCTTTGACCGGCAGCATGATCGCTTTGCAGCCGGAAAGTTGGGTCAAGGCAACGCCGGCCAGATGGGTGGCGCTGCCGAAACCGGCAAACGCGACTTTGAGCGTATTGGGCTTGGCTTTGCATTCGTCCATAAATTCTTTGAGCGTGTTCCAGCGCGCAGATTTTTTAACGACGAACGGAACCGGTTGCTGCGCGACCTGCCCGATATGGTCGAGCGCGGTGTAATCGAACGGCACGTTGCCGATATTGGTGGTCGTCAGCACCGAGGTTGAATTCCAGGCAATCGTATAGCCGTCGGGTTTGGAATTTTTTACATAGGTGTAACTGATGGCGCCGCCGCCGCCCGGTTTGTTAACCGGAACGACGGGCTGGCCGAGAACGTCGCTCATCGCTTTGGCGATCAGCCGGCCTTCGATATCGGCGCCGCTGCCGGCGCCAAAGGGAATAACAAATTGGATTGATTTTTCCGGCCATTCGGCTCGGGCGCCTGAAGATGCAAACAGGGCAATGCCTGCCATTGCGATAAATGTGGTTTTTAAAATACTCATAATGTCCTCCCGGTTAATAGGCCCTATGAACGAGCCTTTCTAATTTTGATAACAGAATAAATGTGGGCTCTCGTCAACCTTCTGTGGAGGTTGCGCCGATCGCGCTGAGGGCGGCTTCGGAAATGGCGGCGTCCTGTTGCCAATCGCCGCCCGAGACACCGATGCCGCCGATCGAATGACCGCCAACAAAAACCGGAAAGCCGCCGGCCAGGGCGGTCCAGCGTTCGGGCCCCGCCGCCAGCGAAAGTCCGATCGCGTGCAGCATGTCGAGATCTTGCCCTTGCGCGCCCTTGGTGGTTGTCGGGCGCCGGTTGGATGCGGCGCAAACCGCTTTGACCGTCGATGAATGAACCGTGTGGAACCGTCCGCCATCCATGCGTTCCAATAAAAGCATGTGGCCGCCGGCATCGACGATGGCGACGGTCGCGGCGATGCCGAATTCTTCAGCCTTTCCGATGGCTGCGGCCATCATTGATTTGCAGCCGGCGCTGGTGAGATTAAGGCTTGGTGTGGTCGGCATTAAATAGTCCCTCCCTTATGTTACTTTCAAATTTTGAGGCTGTACCTTAATCAGTCTGGCCCCAGTTTGCCACACTCTCGTTCTGCCCGCTGGTTCCACTACATTGTGTGGGTGTGGCTAACTTTAGCGTATTGCAGTTATTTGGCCCACAATATATAGTATGAAGCAGGGATTGGTTTGCAATGGGAACGCGATATGCTTAACCGCAAGACCATAAGCGGTGTGACGGCTCGATTTGGCCGGATTATACCGATCATTTTTGCCGGCGTTCTGCTTTCTGGCTGCGAAAACATATTGAACAGCGAAGTCTTTAAAAACTTCAGGCGCTCGCCGCAAGCGCAGGACACCACGTCCATGACCGAACAAGGCCTCGGCAAACTCGCCAAAGGTGATTTGTTGCAGGCGCAAGTGATGTTCGATCATGCGCTGCGCAATAACCCGGCAGATGTTCACGCCCTTCTCGGCAAAGGACTGGTGTTTCAGCAGACCGGCCAGTTGGTGCGCGCCCGCTCGGCCTATGAAGCCGTGTTGGCTTTGCGGCCGGGCAATGATTTGAAGATGATTGTCCTAAATAATTCCGAGCCGCGCCCGGTTCAGGAAATTGCCAGCGTTAATTTGGGTCTCCTGCAAAATCAGGGGGTGTCAACA
>JABMOP010000177.1 GCA_013204125.1 Rhodospirillales bacterium
ATGAGCGTATAGAGATTTCGCCACCTTCCCGTTTTGGATGATGATGATTTGTTGGTTGGTCTGGTTTCGATCGGCGATCTGGTTAAAAGCACCATCGCCGATCAGAAATTTACCATCGAGCAATTGGAACACTACATCCACAGCTAGGGTACTTAGGCCCCCAGGCGCCCAGCGATGATGCCGGCCAGCAAAAGCCAGCCATAAAGCCGGTTGGATTTGAACTTGGCGAGGCAATCGGCGGCATTCTCCGTCTTGACGTCTTTCGCTTGCCAGAAAAGCTGAACCCCGCCGGCGCTCAAAGCGATGTAGAACGGCC
The DNA here is from genome assembly GCA_013204125.1 of Rhodospirillales bacterium. Lineage (GTDB taxonomy): Bacteria > Pseudomonadota > Alphaproteobacteria > Rhodospirillales > UBA2165 > JABMOP01. The sequence continues at coordinate 317 of JABMOP010000177.1, forward strand.
AGGAGAGCCCCGCCGTCCAGCCTGCAATCCCTGTCAGAATAACGGCCCCTGCAAAGAACCCATAAAGATAGGGCCGCGTCCGATCGCCTAATTTTAGGGCCGATGATTTAATACCGACCAGCGCGTCGTCTTCTTTATCCTGATGGGCGTAGATGGTGTCGTAGCCCAAAGTCCAGAATATGCCGCCGATGTAGAGAAGCATCGCCGGCGCCGCTAAATCGCCGCGCACCGCCGCCCAGCCCAAGAGCGCCCCCCAGTTGAACGCTAGCCCTAGAAAAAATTGCGGCCAATAAGTAATGCGCTTCATGAAGGGATAGATGACGATCAGCACCAGGGACGCCGCGCCGACGATCATGGCAAAGCGGTTGAACTGCACCAATATGGCAAGTCCGATCAGCGACAGGAAACCCATGAACAAGACCGCTTGAAAGACACTGACCGCGCCCGACGGGATTGGCCGGTCGGCAGTGCGCGCAACGCGTCCGTCAAAATCCCGATCGGTGATATCGTTGAAGGTGTCGCCGGCGCCGCGCATGACCATGGCGCCGATACCGAACAAGGCCATCAGCGTAAGGCTCGGCCAACCATCGGAGGCCATCGCCACCGCCCACCATCCTGGGAACAATAAAAGCCAGGTGCCGATGGGTCGATCCAAGCGCGCCATTCGTGCGTAGGGGCGCCAAGATCGAGGCATCATGCGCTCGACCCAATTGCCTTTTGGGATATCGCTGGCGGAACCGGTGTCCATAGGGAGCATTATCTAAGCAGCGCCGCCCAGTTGACAAGGGTGGTAGGCTTAAGGATTGATTGAGATGTGTGGTTTAACTTCCGGTCAGGACTTAAATGGCAGATATCAGATTACATGTGGATGCGCCGCTTTCCCCCGGGGCTGGCGTTGCCGTCGATGCCGGGCAGGCGCATTATCTTAAAAACGTCATGCGCAGAAACATCGGCGATGGCATCTTGTTATTTAACGGCGTGGATGGCGAATGGCGCGCCGAAATATTCGATTTGGCCAAGCGCGGCGGCCTATTCCTGGTGCAGGATCAAACAAGATCGCAGACCGACGATGCTACGGGCCCATGGCTTTTATTCGCGCCGGTCAAACGCCAGATGACGAATTTGATTGTCGAAAAGGCGGTTGAATTGGGCGCGGCGCTGATCTGGCCGGTGATGACGCAGCAGACCAATTCGGAACGGGTGCGTTTGGACCGCCTACAAACCATCGCCATTGAAGCCGCCGAGCAATGTGGACGGCTATCGGTCCCGGAGATCCTAGCGCCGGAAAAATTGGAAAAAATATTAAACGGGTGGCGACCGGAAAGAAGGCTCCTGGTAATGGACGAAACCGGCGGTGGGCGCCCGATATCCGAGGTTCTGGGCGCCCCCCGGCCAAGCATGAATGACGCAATTCTGATCGGCCCGGAAGGCGGCTTTGCCGAGGTAGAACTTGACGCGTTAACTAAATTCCCGTTTGTTAGCCGGGCTGGCCTCGGGGGTAGAACTCTGCGCGCGGAAACGGCTGCTATCGCGGCGCTTAGCTGCTGGCAGGCGGCCCTCGGTGATTGGCGACAAGATGCGGGCCGGCCGACATTGTAGATTAAGTGATCAGGACATGGATTCCACAAAACTGGATACACACAAATCGGACGCGCCCGATAAAGGCGAGACGATCTCCGATACGGCGCAACTGGTCCAATATATAGCGGCCGGCTGCAAGCCGCGTGATGCGTGGCGCATCGGCACCGAACATGAAAAATTTGTGTTCGATCCGAAAACCCACAAACCGGTTCCCTATGGTGGCGCCAGCGGCATCGGCGCGATGTTGGAGGGCCTCAAACGGTTCGATTGGTCGCCGGTATCAGAAGGCGGCAATGTTATCGCCCTTGTCAAAGCCGATGGCAGTTCGGTTACCTTGGAGCCGGGCGGCCAGTTGGAGTTATCGGGCGCGCCGGTCGAAACCATCCACCAGACCTGCAGCGAGTTGACCGATCATCTGAAACAGGTGAAAGAAGTGGGCGAGGAGCTTGGTATCTGTCTCATGGGCATGGGTTATGCGCCCGCGTGGACGCGGGATGACGCTCAGTGGATGCCCAAAGGGCGCTACAAGATCATGCGCGAATATATGCCTAAGAAAGGCTCCCTTGGTCTCGATATGATGCTCACCACCTGCACCGTGCAGGTGAATTTAGATTTTTCAGATGAAGCCCGCATGGTGCGCATGTTCCGCGCCGCCCTTGCTTTGCAGCCCCTCGCCACCGCGCTTTGGGCGAATTCGCCGTTCACCAACGGCGCCAAGAACGGGTTTTTAAGTTATCGCAGCCATATCTGGACCGATACCGACCCGGACCGGTGTGGCATGTTGCCCTTTGTTTTTGAAGACGGGTTTGGGTTCGAACGCTACGTTGAATACATGCTCGATGTGCCGATGTATTTTGTTTATCGGGACGGCACCTATATCGATGCGTCCGGTCAGTCGTTCCGGGATTTCCTGGACGGGAAATTGCCCGCGTTGCCGGGCGAGAAGCCGAAAATAAAAGATTGGGAAGATCACATGACCACGGTTTTCCCCGAAGTGCGCTTGAAGCAATTTTTGGAAATGCGCGGTGCCGATGGTGGCCCGTGGGGAAATTTATGTGCCTTGCCGGCGTTCTGGACCGGACTTCTTTATGATGACGGCGCGCTGGATGCCGCCTCGGATATCATCAAGGATTGGAGCTTTGAGGAAATGGCGGCGATGCGCGATGAAGTTCCAAAATTGGCGCTTAAAACGCCGTTCCGCGGCGGAACGGTCGGTGATCTGGCTATAGAAGTTTTGGATCTCGCCAAGGACGGACTTAAAAACCGCGCCAAATTGGATAGTGGCGGCCAGGACGAAACCTCGTTCCTAAATCCGCTTTTAGAAATTGCCCGTTCCGGCATCACCCCGGCCGAAGAAATCCTCGCCCTCTATGACGGCGAATGGGGCGGCGACATCGCCCCGGTGTTCGAAAAACTGGCCTATTAGGTTTTAGATTACGCCGTCTGCTTTGAGCGCCGCGATATCCGCACCGGAAATACCCAACTCGCCCAGCACAGAATTCGTATCGGCGCCCAATAGGGGCGGCGG
>JABMOP010000178.1 GCA_013204125.1 Rhodospirillales bacterium
GCATTTGATGCATAATTATTCCAAATTAATCCTTGGCGCGCTTGATCCCGTTGTGCCGCCGGAAAAAATGGAAGCCGGCCACCGGGCGGTGGAAGAATTTGGCGCCCTGTTGCAGGATTTGATCGATCACCGCCGCGCCCACCCAGATGACGGGGACCGCGGCGAGGTCCTGGCGGCGTTGATAGCGGGCGAAGCGGAAGCTGAAAAACTGACCGATGTGGAATTGGTCCAAAATTGCATCTTCTTGTTAAACGCCGGGCACGAAACAACGGCGTCCATGGTCGGCCACGGGATCGATATTTTGATGCAAAATCCGGGCGAATTAGCGCGCCTGAAGGATGATCCAACCCTCATAGATACGGCGGTCGAAGAATTCTTGCGTCTGCAAAGTCCCTTGCAAATCGCCCACCGCAAGACCACCCAAGACGTCGCATTTTCGTCTGCCACCATCCCGGCCGGGACGTTCATCCATTTGTGCATTGCCGGCGCCAACCGCGATCCGGAAATGTTCGAAAATCCCGAAGGCGTCGATATCGGCCGCAAACCCAACCCGCAGATCTCCTTCGGCGAAGGCCAGCATGTCTGTATGGGCAATACTTTGGGCCGCATCGAAGGGCGGGTTGCCATCGGTCGCTTTATAGAGCGGTTTCCGGACATGCGGCCGGCCGGCGAAAAACGCTATCACGGCCGCGCCAAGTTTCGCGGGCTGGAGACGCTGCCGATCAAAGTCTAACCATCAGGGGGACCATAATGGGTGCGCATCACGATAAATCATTTCCCGGCGAAAGCAGCAGCTATCGCGTCCAGCGCGATACGCTTCTCGCCGCCGAAAAAGCGTTGCGCGTTCAATCGGAAGAAGTGGCGGCCTTGCGCCGCGCCCTGCCCCAAGGCGGCGCCCCTTCCGAAGATTATGAATTAACCGATTGCGCGTCAGGCAAGCCGGTCAAGCTTTCCGAACTTTTCGAGGGCGGCGAGACCAGCCTTGCCGTCTATTCGTTTATGTACGCCGAAGACGCCGAGGCGCCTTGCCCGATGTGCACGTCGTTATTAGATGGGCTCAACGGTCAGGCGCGCCATATCGGTGCGCGTATGAATTTAGCGGTCGCCGCCAAGGCATCGCCTGAAAAACTCAACGCCTGGGCGAACAAGCGCGGCTGGTCAAATTTGCGCCTGCTGTCATCGGGCGGCAATACCTACAATGTTGATTATCTGGCCGAAGATGCTGACGGCAACCAATGGCCGATGATGAACGTGTTTCAAAAAAACACAGACGGCGCGGTCAACCATTTCTGGGGCTCTGAGTTGTTTTGGGCTGAATGGGAAGACGGGCAACACGCCCGCCATGTCGATCAATTATGGCCGATGTGGAATGTATTGGATTTATCACCCGAAGGCCGTGGTGCCGATACGTTTCCGGCGCTCGAATACGAATAAAAAAGCGGGGCCGGAAGAGGACGGCAATTACATTTTCGGTACGGCGAGGCACGAAGAGGCACTAATCAGTGCGATAAGTTAAATATCACAATCACTTCATCCGACATTTTCAATTAACCCCTTTACAACCGACCGCTCGAAATGGAAACTCTGGCAAGGGTTCCGGTAACGCGGGCTCCGGTAAAGCAATAATGTTTAAAGACGACTTCATGGGGAGGTTTAAAATGAATACCAAAACTATATTTGCAGGCATTTTCGGGGTGCTGGCGATGCTGGCCGCGCCTGTGGCGCATTCGGCGGAATGGAAACCATCCAGTCCCATCACCTTGACCATCGGCTTCGGCCCCGGCGGCAGCACCGACACCTTGGGCCGCGTCATCGCAAACCATATTGAAAAATCGAAAGGCTGGACGGTTGTTGTCAAAAACCGCGGCGGCGGCGGCGGCACGGTGATGCTGGCCAGCCTCATGCGCCAGAATCCCGATGGGCTGAATATCGGCATGGCAATCTCGCTCGGCGTGATTTTGAATGTCGCGACGCGCAAAGACACACCGTTCCAACTGGACAGCTTTGATTATTTGGCGACGGTTACGACCGGCCATCTGGTTCTCGTCACCAAAACCGACGCGCCCTACAACGATATTAAAGGGCTTGTTGCCTTCGCCAAGAAAAATGGCGGCGCGGCGGTTGCCTCGAACGGCAAATCGGCCGATATGATCTTGCGCGCAATTTCGAAAAAAGAAGGCGTCAGCATCAGGCCCGTACCGACAAAAGGTGGCGCCGAAGTGATGAAGCAGGTTCTAGGCGGCCATGTCGCCGCCGGTTTCGATGGCGGACGTCATATGAAATACTTGGCGGCGGGCACCGTAAAGGTTCTGGCAACCATGAACAGGTCCCGCCATCCGGGCGCGCTTAACCAGCCGACCTTGACGGAACAGGGTTATCCCTTCCCGGTGGAACCCACATGGTTCGCCGCCGCGCCCGCCGGATTGCCGAAAGACGTAAAAGCGGCGTTAGTGGCCGCGCTCAAGGATGCCATCCTTTCTCCGGCTGTAAAAAAGATTGTCGAAAAGAGCTTCAAGCTCAAAGTCAACAATCTCGGACCGGACGGCGCGGTGGAACTGTTTAACGGCGGGCTTAAAGCCGTGCATGCTTTGGTGGAGGCGTCCAAGTAGCCTCACCGGCGACTTCTACGCTCGTAATTAGACCGATGTCTCTATCGCGTATTCTTGGGTTAGCCAGCGCCTTAATCGGTGCTGGATTCCTCTTCCTGCTGATCCCGGCGCAAACCGAAACGATATCCAGGGGGGCGCTATCGCCGGGTACGTTCCCGTCGGTGGCGGCATCGCTGATCATCGTCGCGGGGCTGGTGCAATGGCTGCGGCCAACCGGCACCGCCATTTTCGAAGGGGAAAGGATGCTGAGGGCGGTTGCCGTTATCGCCGCCTGCCTGGCGGCGACGTTCGCCTTCGAATTTTTCGGATATATGGTCATCGCGCCGGTGCTGGTTGTCGTTCTTATGTTTTTGACGGGCGAGCGGCGTTGGTTCTGGATCGGCATCGGCTTTGCGGTATTTCCGGCCCTCATTTGGGCAATCTTTGAAATTGTTTTGCGCCGGCCCCTACCATGATTGTCAAATGCATAAATCAGCGGCAATTGGGTAACGGGTGCGGCAATGTATAATTTCGCCGAAATCGCCGAAGGCCTCAGCAACGCGTTCACCTTGTACAATTTTGTATTTGTTTTGGCCGGCGTCGCGCTCGGCCAGTTGGTCGGCGCCATTCCCGGCCTATCGGCGCCGATGGCGATTGCCATTGCGGTGCCCTTCACCTTTGTTCTCAATCCGTTGACCGCCATCGCTTTCCTGGTCGGCGTCGGCAAAGGGGGCACCGTCGGCGGCGCCATCCCGGCGGTTTTGATCAACACACCGGGATCCCCTGAAGCGGCGGCGACGGCGCTCGACGGCCATCCTATGTCCAAGCAGGGCAAACCCTTGAAGGCCATGAAAATGGCGCTCTATGCATCGGTCACCGGCGACACTATGAGCGA
>JABMOP010000179.1 GCA_013204125.1 Rhodospirillales bacterium
CGATCAGTTGAGACCACCACGTGATTGTAGACGATGCTCTTGGGATCATTCGCAATTCCAAAAAGCCTGGTTTTAAAGCCAGCGTGTCGCATTAGTGCAAGCGTTGATTCGGCTACAGTTCCGCAAGCCGTTACCCGATTGACCAAGTACCAAATAAAGTACTCAGAGTGATGTTCCGGGTCAGCAAATATATCTTGTTAATCCGCCTTGGAAATTTGGTGTTTACCGCCCCTGTTCCTTGTGTACTGCGCATTAACCAGAGACATTATTTCCCGCGCCAGAGTATCGCTTAGACCAATCTTGGCTTTTGAATTTCCAGCGAGAAGCGTGTTGTAATCGTTAATAAACGATACAAAATTACCAATTTCGGCTGATCCCTCTTTTCCCTTTAGTTTTGATTTTAGTGAATTAAGGTTGATGGAGAACCAATGCGGATCTTCAAAGTCCGGGTTGGATACCACAGCGTTAAATAAGTCAGTTTCCGGCTCCAAAATTATTTTGTCATATCTGATAGTCCGGCTGGAATATGGACCGTCAAAAAATAGATAAGCGAATATATCGGCCGCTGCCTTTGGCTTCACGATAAATGCACCTACCAACGACAATACACCCAACCCAACAACCGACAAGAGGCCTAGTTTTATATGGCGAAACATGGTTAGAAGTTTCCCGTATAACTTTAAAGTTAATGTTAACCCTACCGTATATCCTAAAACGCCCGATGTCCGCTATGAGCTGCCGTCATCGCTCATGGCACAGCCATTTCAGAGGTTCCAGCCATGCGGCCGACCAATTCTTGTAACGCAGAATCAGTCCCGCCGTCGGGCAGAAGCCGCCGCCCATGGCCCGGTAATATCCATTGAAAGCGATAATCCCTTAACCCGCCCATAGATTGGGTCTGAAGCCGCCAATCGTACCAGCAGGTCTGCCGGGAAGCGCGCAGGCGATCCAATTCGCCGTCCCAGGATAAATGATCGCCGGTAAACAAGAACCGGTCTTTATAGAGAAGGCAGACCGAGCCTTTGGTGTGGCCGGGCACAGGAATAGCGGTCAGATCGGCGTCGATCCGTACCGCCGTGGCGCCGGATAATTTTTGTTCAACGGCGCTGAGCCCGCTATCGACGTCATCGGCGTGGATCATGCGAGTGCAGCCGAAATGGCGGGCAAATTGCGCGTGATCGGCAACGTCATCGCGGTGGGTAAGGAACATCAGGTCGACGCCGCCCAAGGCTTCAATTTTATTGACCAAAGCCCGGGCAAATCTTGGCGAATCGATCAAAACATTGCCTTGTGGCCGGCGGATCAAGTAGCTTGCCGCGCCGTAACTGGCGGCGGCATGGTATCCGCAGTAATAAACGTCCCCTTCTATGACTTCTGGAAAAAAATTCCCGGCGGCGGCTTTGGTTTTTACTTGGGAAATAATGGAACCCGTTGGGCAGGCGATCAATGCCTTTTCGGCATCCAGCCAATCGTCATCGCTAACCGGTTGGCGATGAACGCGCGAAGCGCCGTCGCGTTCGTCGAATATTTCTGGCGCAATCCACCTACAGGCATCACAATCGATACAACTGGACGCCACGTAAAATGGGCCGTCAACATTTGATGGTCGCCGATTTTTCAACTTAGCCAATTCGATTTGATCCTAAGCGCAAATTTCAACAAATGATAATAAGACGCAAGTTTAACAAGAAAATTGCCACAAAGGCCAATTAATGCCTAGAAAAATGCCGATTTGTACCTACTTAACTCATAATATTACCGTCGCATAATGACAGGCAGACCTTGATGCGAATGGCACTCAATTTAATTTCATCCTTTGATGCCAGGGTACGACGCGTTACATTCTCAGTCCGTATCGCTGTGCGGCATTTACGGATTTAGGGGGCTTAACTCGCTGTTATGGCGGACATAACGAAAATAGCTGAGCAGGCGATTGCCAAACTGCGTGGATTGGAAATTCCGCCGTCACCGGATAATTTTACCATTTGGTATCATTACTGCGCTGAAAGCTATCCGGATTTAAAGCGTACGGTTGATATTTTAATCGACAACAAGCAGGATTTCTCGCCTGAAGTCTGCGCCAATTTGTTTGAACGGTTCTTCTCCCAAAATTTGGAAAATCAGAACCTCAGCAACGCCACCGAAAAATTGGAAGGTGTTATCAAAAGGGCGGCTGAATTTTTGAACGAGGCCGGCGAAGGCGCGGCGGAATTTGGCGAAACTCTGGCCGATGTTTCGGGTGTTTTAGAAACCAGTTCAGGGAATCCACAGATCAGGGAAATCATTTCCGGCATTGTCAGCGCGAGCAAGCAGATGGAAGCGCGCTCGCAAATTCTCGAACGCAGACTGATCGAATCATCGGACGAAGTAGCTGAGTTACGCAAAGAAGTTGAAGTTACCCGGATCGAGGCATCGACCGACGCCCTAACCGGGCTCGCCAACCGCAAGATATTCGACATTACATTGCGCGAATCTGCGGCGCTGTCCATGGAAGAGGGCGAGCCGTTAAGCCTCCTGATGCTCGACATCGATTTTTTCAAAAAATTCAACGACAATTATGGCCATCAAACGGGCGACAAGGTTCTTAAACTTCTCGCTTTGGTGTTGAAGGAAAGCATCAAAGGCCAGGATACGGCGGCCCGCTATGGCGGCGAGGAATTTGTAGTCGTGCTTCCCCAAACCGAATTGGCTAATGCCTTTAAAGTTGGTGAATTGATCCGCAAACGGATCGCCAAGAAAAAAATTGTCAATCGGACGAGCGGCGAAACGCTCGGCGGCATCACTCTGTCCGTGGGTGCAGCGGTATACGTGCCCGGTGAGCCCTTGGTAAATCTGATCGAGCGCGCGGACATGGCGCTCTATACCGCCAAGCAGAACGGACGAAACCGGGTCGTTTCCGAAGACGATATCGATGTTCAGAAAGTGGTGGTCGGGATATGACCAATTTTGCACACATGCCTGTTTTGATCCGTTGACAGACCGGCGTCACCACGAAATAACAACCCTCTAATGCTGAAATGGACCGCCTTTAAGCCGAGCCGTATTCTCATGCGGTTGCGCCGGTTGGTTAGAAACGACCAATTAATTTTGTCCGTTTTGGCAGTCGTGGTCGGCGGCTTGGCCGGCGTCGGGACGGTTTTGCTGCGCCAAGGGATAACACTTGTTCAATCCATATCTTTCGGCACCAGCGCGGGTAGCTTCGTCGACTATGCTGCGGCGCTGCCGTGGTGGCATATCCTATCGGTCACCACGTTGGGCGGTCTCGCCGTCGGATTGTTCATCCATTATGCAATTCCCGGCCGCCGACCCCAAAGCATGGCCAGTGTGATCGCTGCGAGCGCTTTGCATGGCGGGCGCATGTCTTTGCGCACCGGTATTACTACCGCGATTGCTAGCGCCGCGTCGATGGGTGTTGGTGCGTCGGTTGGGCGCGAAGGGCCAGCGGTTCATTTGGGATCGACCCTCGGTGCCTGGGTTGCGGAAAAACTCCATCTGACACGACCATTGTCGCGGGCGCTTTTGGGTTGCGGTGCGGCGGCGGCGGTTGCCGCGTCTTTCAACGCGCCCATTGCCGGCGCGCTTTTCGCCCATGAAGTTGTGGTCGGGCATTTCGCGCTTTCGGCGTTCGCTCCGATCGTTATTGCAAGCGTCGTCGGCACGATCATATCGCGCGTCGTGTATGGAGATTTCCCGGCCTTTAACATTCAAGAACAATCGCTGACGTCGTTCCTGGAATTTCCGGCAGTGATCGGCCTCGGCATTATGTGCGGGTTCATGGCAATCATATTCATGCGTTCGATCATGTACACGCAAGATTGTTCTGCAAAAATACCTGGACCCGCATGGCTGCGCCCTGCGGTGGGAGGTTTTATCGTTGGCGTTGTCGCGCTTCAATTCCCACACGTGCTGGGCGTTGGTTACGAGGCGACGGGGCTTGCCTTGGGACAGCATTTCCCGCTGGCTTTGTTGTTGGCATTGGTCGTTGTCAAAACGTTCTCGACCGCCATTAGCCTCGGTACCGGGTTCGGCGGCGGGGTGTTTACGCCGTCTTTGATGATCGGCGCCATGCTCGGCGGCGCTTACGGTATTGTTGTTACCAGCATATTCCCCGATCTGTCTTCGGGGGCCAGCGCCTATACAATTATCGGCATGGGGGCGATGGCGGCTGCCGTTCTCGGGGCGCCGATTTCGACCACCTTGATTGTGTTCGAGTTGACCGATGATTACCCGCTGACCATTGCCGTCATGATCGCCGTCGTCATATCGTCCGTCATCACCCAGCAATTTCAGGGCAAATCATTTTTCGCCTGGCAGTTGGAGCGGGTTGGGCTTGATCTCAAAGGCGGGTTCGAAGCGGCCTTGCTGCGCGCCATTAGGGTCGCCAGCGTCATGCGCACGGAAAGCGAAACCGTATTTGTCAGCTCCCCCTTGCCGGAAATTCGTGCGCGGCTACAAGATTCGGAAACCGGCGAATTATTTGTCGTTGCTGAAGATGGCCAATTGTTCGGCACCATTACCTTGCATGATTTGAGCGATGTGGCCTTCGATCACGATGTGGACAATCTGATCAATGCCGGTGATATCGCCCGGACCCATCCTCCGGCGCTCAGCCAGACCGATGATCTGGAGGCCGCCAATAAAATGATTCGCGATACCGGCGAACATTACATTGCGGTTGTTGACGACCAAACCAGCATGAAGCTGGTTGGAACGTTGCACGAAACCGAGCTGATGACCGCCTATAATCGCGCCCTGTTGGAAAACCGGCATGAAGAACATGGCGGCGTTTGATCGGCCTCTGTAATATTCTAACCGCTGTAAGGCTGTCAGCCCGCGCCCGCCGTGATATAAGATTCCCATGCCCGCCCCATTAGAGATGATTGACGAACCGATCCGCCCCGCCGTCGCCGGCGTGGGGGGTCAGCTTGCGCCGCCTTATAAAGACGGCCTGAACGAAGCCCAGCTTGAAGCTGTCGATGCTTTGGACGGGCCGGTGCTTGTGCTTGCCGGCGCAGGAACCGGCAAAACCCGCGTTCTGACAACGCGGCTCGCCCATCTTTTATCTTTGGGTAAGGCGCGGCCTTGGGAAATCCTATCGGTGACTTTCACCAACCGGGCCGCTGCCGAAATGAAGGAGCGGGTATCAAGGATCATTGGCCAAGCGGTCGAAGGCTGGTGGCTGGGCACCTTCCATGCCCTGGGTGCCAGGATCTTGCGCGCCCATGCCGAAGTGGTTGGGCTGAAACCAAATTTCACCATTTTGGATGCGGATGACCAATTGCGGCTTTTGAAGCAGGTGATGGACGGCAAGGATATCGACGATAAAAAATGGCCGGCGCGGGCGCTTTTGAATGAAATTCAACGCTGGAAAGACCGCGGCCTGACGCCGGACAAAGTAACCGGCGAAGACGCCGCCTACGCAGATGGCGCGGCGCAGGAAATTTACGTCGATTACCAAGCGAGGCTATTGGCGCTCAATGCTGCCGATTTTGGCGATCTCCTGCTTCATTGCCTGACGCTTTTCACCGAGGATTCTGAAATTTTGGCGTCCTATCAGAATAAGTTTCGCTATATCCTGGTTGACGAATATCAGGATACCAATGTTGCACAGTATCTTTGGCTGAGGCTCTTGGCGGCGGAACACAGCAATATCTTCTGCGTCGGCGATGACGACCAAACCAACTATAACTGGCGCGGAGCCGAGGTCGGCAATATC
>JABMOP010000180.1 GCA_013204125.1 Rhodospirillales bacterium
GTATTTGTTGAGGATTTCTAATTCTGCCGGCGATGGCAGGCCGGAGGCGGCTAGCTCGGAATTGGAAAAATAGCTATTGGTGCGCGCATATTGGCCGTAGAACAAATTCTTGTTGGTCCATTCGAAATCGAAGGCAAAGGCCAGGGCGCGCCGCACCCGCTTGTCCTTGAACAGCTCTTTTCGCGTGTTGAAGACAAAACCTTGCATGCCGGTCGGAATTTCGTGGCGGATTTCTTCGGTCTTGTAGAGCCCTTTGCGGAAAGGCGGCGAATCATACCCGGTCGCCCAGACCTTAGACGTGTCTTCAGAACGGAAATCATAATCGCCGGATTTGAAGGCTTCCAAGGCCACGGTGGCGTCCCGGTAATAATCGTAGCGTATGATATCGGAATTATAGCGGCCCTTGTTGACCGGGATATCCTTGCCCCAATAGTCTTTGACGCGCTCATAAGTGATCGAGCGCCCGGCTTCGAACGATTTGATCCGGTAAGGGCCGCTGCCGAGCGGCGCCTCCAGCAAGGTTTTTTCGAAATCGCGGCTTGCCCAGAAATGTTTTGGCAGGATTGGTAGTTGACCCAAAATAAGCGGCAATTCCCGATTGGTAGTATTCTTGAAGGTAAATTTCACTGTGCGCGGGCCGGTCTTTTCCGATTTCACCACATCGCGGTAATAAAACCGGTAAAACGGCCGCCCTTTGGCGCGCAGGGTGTTGAGGCTCCAGATGACATCTTCCACGGTCACCGGCTTACCGTCGTGCCAGCGGGCTTCGGGGCGAAGCGTAAACGCCACCCAGGAGCGGTCTTTGGGCACCTGAATGGTTTCGGCCAATAGCCCGTATTCGGAGAACGCTTCGTCTTCGGAACCGATCATCAGGGTTTCAAATAAATCGCCAAGCCCGGCGGCGGAATCGCCCCTCAGGACATATGGGTTGAACGTGTTGAATGTGCGCAGCGCGCTTAAGTGCAGCTCGCCGCCTTTGGGCGCGTTTGGGTTGACGTAATCGAAATGAGTAAAATCGGGGCCGTATTTAGGCGCCCCATGCATGGCGATACCATGCGTTGGTTTCGGAGACTGGGCTGCCGCCGGGACGGCTACACCGGTAAGCATCAACAAGGCGGCGGCAAGGGCAGCGCGAAATCCCATTGGGCAATGTCTCCCTATTGGAAGCGAATTAATGTGGAATAGATATAATCCGGGTCGGTCCGAGGTGCAATCTAACCGCCGCCCAGAACTTCAAGCGCCGCTTGGTGGGCTTGCTTATCGCCGGCGGCAAGAACGCGGCCGTCTGAATGGATGGTCAGGGGCGCGCCGGACCAATCGGTCATGATTCCGCCGGCGCCTTTGATAACCGGCACGACGGCGCAGAAATCATAAGGCTTAAGGCTAGCCTCGCAGACAATGTCGGTAAATCCCGAAGCCAACAGCCCGTAGGCGTAGCAATCGGCGCCGTAAAGCGCCTGCTTGACCCGATCGGTCAGGGCTGTGAAGGCGGTGAAATCATCGCCTTCGAACATATGCGGCGTGGTGGCGTAGAGCCAGGCATCGGATAGCGCGGCACAAGCGCGCGTGGTTATCGCTTTGCCGTTGAATGTGGACTTCTGTCCTTGGCACCCGGCCCAGCGTTCCCCCAGCACCGGCTGATCGATAATGCCGAGCACCGGCACGCCATTCTGGGTGAGCGCGATCAGGGTGCCAAACAAGGGTTTGCCGGTGATGAAGGCTTTGGTGCCATCGATGGGGTCCAGGACCCAGACATATTCGGCGTCGGTGTTTTCTGGCCCAAATTCTTCGCCCAATATGCCGTGACCTGGAAAGGCTTCGGTAATCGCGGCGCGCATAGCCGCTTCGGCTTCGCGGTCGGCTGCGGTGACCGGGCTTAAGTCATCCTTGTCGTCGATTTTCGGGTTTTGGCGGAAATAGCCGTTGATGATCGGTCCCGCCAGATCGGCAAGCTTATGGGCCAATTGGATAAAAGGTTCGGTCAAGATCATTGCGCCTTTATTGGGGAAGCGGCGCCGGTTGTTCGGCTTGGCTGCGCATATAAAGGATCAGCGCCGCCCGGTCGCCAGCTTTTTTAACGCCCGGGAAAGCCATTTTTGTGCCCGGCATGAAGGCCTTTGGCTTGGCAAGGAACGCGTCCAGCTCTTCAAAACCCCATTTTCCGCCCATCTCTTTGATGGCGGTGGAATAGGTAAAATCGCTAGAAAATCCGCGGGCTTTTCCAATAATACCGAATAGATTAGGCCTAATTTTCTTTTTACCGTTCTTGTTGAAGCTATGGCAAGCGGCGCATAATTTGGCAACTTTCTTGCCATCGTCGGCGCTGGCCGAAGCCAGGAGTACCTTTAAGGTTTCGGATGCGGGCGCGGTTGTTGTTACCGCCGCCTCTTTCGATGGTTGGGCGGAAGCGGGTTTTTTTGCGGCCGGCGCCTTTTGGGTCGTTGCCGGCGCCATCTTGGGGATCATCAGATCGCCGATGAAGTTCGCGGCCCAAACCAGCCATATGGCAACCAGTATGCCGCCAAGGATGCTATTGGTGTTTGAACTCCACATGATCCTGTCCTTGCCCGTTTTGCCAAGAAGATGGCCTTGGCTTTACCGATAGTATGAGAATTTTGCAATCTTTTCGCAAGGTTTGCGCGCCAAACCAGAACGCCGCGGCCCTTAAGGCCACGGCGCAAAAACGATAAAATAGTTAAGTGTGGTTGGTGAAAGAAAGCCTACTTGCCCGGCATCAGGACTTGCCAGCGGTCCAATCCCACATCGCGCAAGGTACGTTCGTCGATGGCGCGTAATTTACGGTACCTGATTTTTTCGACCGGGCCTTCGGCCCAGTCGGAGATGGCCGAAGCGAAATTTGAAAAAATATTTTGGTGTGAAGCCGTCACTATTCTCATGGTTCTAACTCCTGTCTCTGTACTCGGTTTCCCCGTCGCCCTTTTGTGTTTCTCTATGGTGCCTATCATAGGGGGCGGCGGGAATTAGTTCTGTTAATCGCTTCACAGTTCTGAAAAAAAATAGCGATTTTTAAAAATAAATTTGAAAGGACGGAAAGTCCTGGGTTTCCGGGCGCAAAACA
>JABMOP010000181.1 GCA_013204125.1 Rhodospirillales bacterium
CCAAGGCCCAGGCCGCCAAGATCAAGTTCATCAACAAAGACATCAACCACGCGAACCGGATTGTCCTCGCTTATCCAGTCCTCCAGGCATTCCGGAAACAACGTGCTCTGGCTTTGGTCCGCACCTTCAATAAAACGCTTCATCACAAAACCCCGCCAATGTCATGGCCGGATTCTAACAGATATTATCCTGACAAAACGTTTTTACACAGCCTGGGCCCGATGCGGACTCTAGCTTTAATTCCAAATTATCCCGCTGGGCGGATGCAGCCGGTCCATCCCATTAGCGGACCTTTGGCTAATCGTGAGCTTTGACCAAAATCAAGGCTCCAGCACCGCCTCGTCCTTATACCTTTGCCACAAGCCGCCCGAACGAGACGACAGCCAACGAAGGGCATAATAAGAAGGGCATAATAATATGGCAGACGAATACGATATTGTGTTAATTGGCTCCGGCCACAATGGGCTTGTCGCGGCCTCGTACCTTGCCAAGGCCGGGCAAAAAGTTTTGGTGCTCGAACAGAACGAAGTGTTCGGTGGCGGCGTCGTAACGACCGAAAGGGTGGCTGCTGGATTCCACCACGACACCCATTCGGCCACGCACATCCTGATTCAGGCCAATCCGCTGATCCGCAATGACGAACTCGGCCTGCTTTCCAAATACGGCCTGAAATATCACTACCCGGAGGCCGTCTTCTCGACCATATTCGACGATCAAAGTTCGATCGTGACCTATGTCGATCTTGACCGGACCTGTCAATCGATCGCCGCCATTTCACCGCGTGACGCGGACGCCTATCGGCGATTTGCCGAAAAAGGCATGGAGATATTGCCGATGATCGTGGAAGGCGCGTTCGTGCCGCCGCTACCGCAAGGGTCACTCTGGTCATTGCTGGATCAGAGTCCAATGGGCCAGGATTACATGAGCGTCTTGCAGAAGAGCACCCTTGATATCTGCCGCGAGTGGTTCGAAAGCGACAAGGTCATGATCCATCTGCTCAAAATGGCCGTCGAGCAACTGGTCGCTCCAGAAGAAAAGGGCACCGGCATCGTGCTCTACACCTTGCCCGGATTTGTGCATTCCTATCCTTCGGGCGTGCCCGAAGGAGGAAGCGGTGCGCTGGTTGGTGCGCTGGTAAATTGCCTGCGCGATCACGGCGCTGAACTGCGCACTGATGCGGTGGTTGACAAAGTGGTGGTCGAAGGCGGCCGTGCCGCCGCTGTGCGCTTGAAGGGCGGTGAGACCATCGGCGCGAAGCGCGCGGTGATCGCCATGGTCCATCCGTGGCTGCTCTCAGATCTTGTCGATGGTCTCGATGAGCGCGTTGCGACGAACGCCCGCAATACGCAACCTTCCGCCTTTTCAATCATGGCGGGGCACTACGCGTTGAACGAGCCGCCGATATATCACGCCGGCGCGGCGCCAGGCTGCGCCGCGCTTGTCAATTACGCACCGGCTCGGATGGAACCGTTCCTACGCATCTTCGACGGCTTCCGTTATGGTGACCTGATTTCCGACGATGCGATCATCGCATCCCATGAGCATGCGCAGTTTGATCCCGGGCTCGCACCCGAAGGCAAGGCCGTGTTTTCAGTATTCGGGTTTGCTCCGTTCCATCTGCGCGAGGGCGGCTCGGCGGCGTGGGACTCGCGCAAGGACGAGATAGGCAACTGGTTGCTTGAGCGGTGCCGGCATTACATCCCAAATCTCGATGACCAGAACATCATCGCCAGTCGTTTTGATACTCCGCTCGACATGCCGCGCAGCTCTCCGACATTTCAAGCCGGTGACGTCAACGGAGTAGCCAAGTACCTGCCCCAGTTCGGAGGTCACCGGCCAACGCCGGAATTGGCTCAGTACGCCGTACCGGGGGTCGAAGGCCTGTACCTCGCCGGCACCTTCATGCATCCCGGAGGCGGTGTAACGGGCGGCGGCCGGGGAACGGCGATTAAGATGTTCGATGATCTCGGAATCGACTTCGAACAGGTTACGCGGTAGGCGGTATGAAATTATATAACACTGAAAACACGGTTCTCATCGATATCTCGGCCGTGGAACCAGATGCGCAAGGCCTGCTCATCAAGGGCAAGATCATGGGAGCCATGCCCATGAGGGCGGTGCTCACGCCCAAGGAGCTGCGCGCCGCCTTCTGTCTTTTAAGCGTGAAAACGTTCATCACCCTTCTAGCAATGTTGTTCCGGCGGGATGCCAAACAGGTGGATACAAAGGGGCCCATGGCCCGGCATTGAACCGTCACCTTGGCTTTCCAGGGGCGGTGGTTTGGTTACCGCCGCCCCGTCTTCTCTGCCGTGCTGAAGCCTCGACGATATCTTTGAACCATAGGCATCCACTCCATCTTTCCGTTTAAGATAAAGTGTTGCGCCGATCAGTTGAGATCACCACTAAAAGCGGACATCCCGACGAATCACTAGAGCAGACTTACCGGCGACCTTTGTCGGTCGCCGGCGCCTGGGATGATTAAAACTCTTTGCCGATTTTAGCGTCGAGCGAGTGTTTGCCTGCGCCCAAGATCAGGATCACTAGGCAAACGATACCCCAACTGAGCGGCGCTTCAATGCCACCCTTGGTCCAGAACCAGCCGCGCGGCCAGTTGGCGACGAACGCCGCCATGAACATGAAGCCTACAAACTGAATGGCAACGACGCGAGTAAAAAGGCCGACCGCCAGCATTAGTCCGCCGACAAATTCCAGTGTACCAATATAGTATACCCAACCCGGTTGCGCCCAAAACTCACCCATACGGCCAAAGCCTTTGACATAAATTTCGATCGGCGGGGCACCGAACATACCGAAGAGTTTCTGCATGCCGTGGGGAACAAAAAACAGCCCCATCATCACGCGTAGGATGGTATAGGCGTAGGGTTTCAAATTGTCGTAAATGCCGCCGAGTCCGGGCAGGATCAACGGTAACTTTTCATCTGATTGGTTCATGAAAGCCTCCTGTTAATAAGCCGTCGGTTTAGTCCGGCGTGCAGCCGCATATGTTGCATGCTATTGCGAGTAAATTGCAACCAAAATGAAGCAAGGGGACACATGCAGGCCGCTTTGCCGCCGAAAGCGGACATATCCGGGTTAATCGCCGAATGCGCAGCTAGCCCGCAAGGGCTGGTAACTTGGTTTTTATGAGTTCCTCCGCCTCGTTTGCAATGCGCTGCACAATGTCTGCTGAGGGTATGATATCGTGTATCAGGCCGGCATCTTGGCCAAACGACAGTGGCGCTTCTTCAACATTCCCGTCTTTTCTTGCCGCCACAACTCCGCTCAGCACGTCGCCTTGATTTTGCCGCAGCGCCCATTCACGTCCCGCCCACCTTTCAACAAATGTATTCCGTTGTGCCCGCGACATGGCGCCGGGCCAGACGGTGCCTGACGCAAGGTCGGGTATTTCCGTCAAAACGGTGTCATGCCCGTCGCTATCGATGATGGCTTGCTTAAAGTTGGGATGAAGTTGTGATTCTTCGCTCGCCAAAAATCGCGTTCCCAACAATATACCATCTGCACCCAGTGCAAGGGCTGCCGCCAGCCCACGGCCATCGGCAAAGCCACCGGCGGCAAGGACGGGAATTGGCGCTACCGCATCGACGACCATCGGCGTTAAGACGATGGAAGCCATCCAACTCACATGGCCGCCGCCTTCTGTACCCTGGGCGATAATGACGTCTGCACCCGCTTCGGCACCACGTACGGCTTCTTGAACGCCGCCGGCCATCATAGTGACCTTGCAACCGGCATCGTGAGCGCGATCAATATAGGGCTTTAAATCTTGATCGCCGCGCGGCCAGGCTAATGCAATCCCGGCTGGTTTTTCTGCCAATCCAGCTCTGAATGCGTCTTCGTCAACCAAGAACAAAAGAAAATTGAGAGCGAATGGCTTTTCGGTAGCGTTTCGGATCGCCGCCGCGGCTTCGCTTACTTTGGCCGCCGACAGGCCGTGACAACCAAATGCACCAAATCCGCCCGCCTCGCTGACTGCGGCAACCATGGCGGGCTGCGTATGACCTCCACCCAATCCGCCAAGGGCAATTGGATATTCGATATCAAGCAGGTCGCATATTGGCGTCCGTATCATTTCTGTCTCCCACGGCCATGAAATCACGGTTATACCGTTCATCATAGGAAACCATTTCCGAGTAGCAATAGCGCGGCGGTCCGTATTCACGGATAAATCCGGTATCAGCCTCCGCCCGAAGCAGACATAGCGAATGGCTTCGCGTTACATCGAATAGGTGTTTTTTCCTTGAAATAAAAGCAGCAGTAGCCACTTAGAGAATGACGTAGATTTTATCTCATGGTGAAAAATATCGGCGCCCACATCCGGGCGTTCTGGGAGAAGGAAAGATGAGCAAAGTTTCAGGCTGTATTTTAGTCGCCCTGGCGACCGCAGGGTTAATCATAATTGACATATTATCGATTGCGCCCGCCTGGTCGATTTATATGGAAGAACTGGGCGTAGTATTGGCTCTCTGGGCCGCCGTTTTGTACTATCTGCACCACAACGAAATGATAAATGCAGGCAAAGAATTCGAAGAGTTCGATGAAAATTTAGCCAACTGACCGCTATCTTTCCGTTTAAGATAAAGTGTTGCATCGATCGGTTGGGACCGCCGGCGTATAGCGGACGTAATAACGACCGTAAGGGATTATATTCCAGCCCCGCCAATCGGCGGACCGGACAATTCCACTGCAAATAAGCATTATTGGAAGCGGCAAAATTATCGGCGCCGACAAAGGAGACGGGCCGGCCAGACGCCGGGCGCGCAACCCAGCCATGCGCATAATTCTGATTGACCCTAAAATGAGTGTGCTTTAGAACCATCGGCGGGCCACGATCCCCCAACGGGTCGCGACCTATCTGTAAGGATAGGAGATTTCAGATGAACACACCCGCCAAGCCGGACTCCCGTCCGGCCAATTCAAACTTTTCTTCAGGTCCCTGCGCCAAACGTCCCGGATGGACAACAGATGTTCTTTCGGGTGCGGCGCTCGGCCGTTCTCACCGCTCCAAACCGGGCAAAGCCAAGATCGCCGGCGTGATCGATAAATCCCGCGCCATTCTTGGGGTGCCGGGCGATTACCGTATCGGCATTGTCGCCGCCTCCGATACCGGCGCCGTCGAAATGGCGCTTTGGTCGCTGCTCGGCGGGCGCGGCGTCGATGTGCTGGCCTGGGAAAGCTTCGGCGCCGGCTGGGTCTCGGATATCACCAAGCAGCTTAAATTGGAGGATGTGCGCATCCTGGACGCCGATTACGGCCACTTGCCGGACTTAGGCCAAGTTGATTTTTCCCGTGATGTGGTTTTCACCTGGAACGGCACCACATCGGGGGTGCGCGTGCCGAACGGGGATTGGATCGATGCGGATCGCGAAGGCCTCACAATTTGCGACGCCACGTCCGCCGCCTTTGCCATGGATTTGCCGTGGGATAAATTGGATGTCACCACCTATTCCTGGCAAAAAGTGATGGGCGGCGAAGCCCAGCACGGGATTTTGATCCTCAGCCCGCGCGCCGTCGAACGCCTGGAAAGCTATACACCGCCCTGGCCGATGCCGAAACTGTTTCGCATGACGTCGGGCGGCAAGCTGAACGAAGGCATCTTCAAAGGCGCGACCATCAACACGCCGTCCATGCTCTGCGTCGAAGACGCGGCGGATGGTTTGGCTTGGGCCGAAAGTGTCGGCGGCCTTAAAGGCCTGATCGGGCGGTCCGAAGCCAATCTGGCGGCGCTTAGCGACTGGGTCGAAAAATCACCGAGCGTGGATTTTCTGGCTGAAGTTCCGGAAACGCGGTCCTGCACTTCGGTTTGCCTCAAAATCACGGCGCCTTGGTTCACCGGTTTGGCCGAGGACGATCAGGCCGCCGCCGCCAAACGCGTTTGCGCCTTCTTGGACATTGAAGGGGTGGCCTTCGATATCGACGCTTACCGCGATGCACCGCCGGGTCTTCGCATCTGGGCCGGCGCGACCATCGAGGCAAGCGATTTAGAAGCGCTCACCGGTTGGATTGATTGGGCGGTTGCCGTCACCGAAACAGAATACGCCGCCGCCTGAAGGCGCGGCAAATTTTAAGGAATTTATTATGCCTAAAGTATTGATATCAGATTCAATGTCGCCGCGCGCGGCGGAAATTTTCGCCGAACGTGGTTTGGAAGTCGATGTCATAACGGATATGGACCCCGCAGCCTTGAAAGCCGCCATCGGCCAATATGACGGGCTCGCGATCCGCTCGGCGACCAAGGTAACGGCGGAAATAATCGCCGCCGCCGAAAACCTTAAAGTTATCGGCCGCGCCGGTATCGGCGTCGATAATATCGATATTCCGGCGGCCAGCGCCAAGGGTATCGTTGTCATGAATACGCCCTCCGGCAATTCGATCACCACCGCCGAACATGCAATTGCCATGATGTTTGCGCTTGCCCG
>JABMOP010000182.1 GCA_013204125.1 Rhodospirillales bacterium
AAACCGCGCCCACCGTTTTGGGTTGCTGCCCTTATCACGCCGGACAGTTTTACCAACGCCGGCAAGATGGGGTACGACGTCATGGCCATTCCGTTGACCGGCGGCAAAATGAACGAGCTGATAAAGCTTTACCGGGAAGCCCGTAGCGAGGCCGGCCACAAAGGCCCAGGCCGGGTGATGCTGGCGCACCACATGTTCTGCCACGAAGACGATGCCAAAGCCTTGGAGATTTCGCGCGATCCCTTGAATAGGTATTTAAGATCATTGGTCAATTCAGCGTCCACCTGGATGGAAGGCACGGCCTCGAATGATTATCAGGGCTACGATAAGATCATTGCCATGCTCGATGCCGAAACCACCGAAACCCAAATGGAAAAAAGCGCAGCGTTTATCGGCTCGCCGGAACGCTTGGTGGATCAGATTGCCGAATATCAGGAAGTCACCGGCGGCTTTGAAATTGCCTCCCTGCAGGTCAATTTCAACGATCTACCGTTGGAGGAAGCCGAAAAATCGGTACGCCTGTTCGGCGAAAAGGTGATGCCGAAGCTCAAAGGCTAAATTCGGCGGGAACCGCTGGGTAACTATGCGCGTTCCAGGTGGCTGTCTGGACAATTTCACGATTAAGTGTTTGGGTTTGAGGTGTTGGGTGTTTTATAAGAATTCCAATTGAGTAATAAAAACCGGATAGGAAATCATGGATAAGCAGGTCGTAAGGCTGACCGAGCTCGCTCACGGCGGCGGGTGAGGCTGTAAAATAGCACCGTCGGTGCTTGAAAAAATACTTGCCGATTTACCGCCCCAGGCGCGCTTCCCCAATTTGCTGGTTGGCGTGGAAACAGGCGACGATTCGGCTGTCTACAAGATCAACGACACCCAGGCGGTTGTGGTGACGACGGATTTCTTTACCCCGATCGTTGATATTCCATACGATTTTGGGCGCATTGCAGCGGCCAACGCCCTTTCCGACGTCTATGCCACCGGCGGCACGCCCATTGTTGCGCTGGCTATTGCCGGCTTTCCCGCCAAGGAAATGACGCCGGACGTGGTCGCCCAGATTTTCGCCGGCGGCGCCGATATGTGCGCCGAAGCCAACGTGCCGGTGGCCGGTGGCCACACCATTGATGTGCCGGAGCCGATTTACGGGCTGGCGGTCGTCGGCTTGATCCATCCGGACCATATCAAGCGCAATTCAGACGGTAAGGCGGGCGACGTTCTGATCCTCGGCAAGGGGCTCGGCATTGGTATTCTGGGCGCGGCGCTGAACAAAGACGAATTGGACGAACGCGCCTATGACGTGATGGTCGATGCCGCCACAAAACTTAACTCGGTCGGCGCCGACATCGCCCAATTGGACGGCGTCAACGCCATCACCGATGTCACCGGTTTCGGCCTGTGCGGCCATTTGTTCGAAGTGTGCAAAGGCTCATCTCTTTCGGCCACCCTCCAATGGGATCAGCTTCCGATGTTGGAATACGTCGTCGATTATGCGAAATGCGGCTATAACACCGGCGCAGCGGACCGTAATTGGGACAGTTTCGGCGATCACATGAAGGTTTTTGACGGCGCCGAGCCGTGGCAGAAAAACATGCTGATGGATCCGCAAACCTCCGGTGGGCTCTTGGTAACGTGCGAAAAAGGCGCGGCGGATGCTGTTTTGGATCTTTTCCACAAACAGGGTTATGGCTACGCCAAAATCATCGGCGAATTGACCGAGGGCACGCCGCAGATAACCGTGGTCTAAGCTGCCTCCGCGGTTAATCCCGAACGTACCCCTTGTGAGAGGCTATATCGCCAGAGCGGATATCATTCGTTGTAAACGCGCGCTAAGATCACGCCGCCATGAATATGACTAAAAAATTCCTGATTCTTCTGTTCCTCGTATCGGCGGGCGTTGCCTTCGGAATATCTATTGAGCAAGACAAATTTCCCCCTTATTTCCGGGTGCTTGAAGTATACGAAAGAAACATCGTCAAAGCCCAAAAGCTGATGGGAATTAGCGCCAAAGCCCCGGTCAAATCCGTAACCGCCAAACCTGAATGGAATATACCTGAACGCAAAATCCCATCGGCGCTTCTGCCGTTGCGAATTTCAGGGGTTAGATTGAACGCCAAGCTTAATGTGTCCGTCACCGGCGGCGGAATTGCCATCGTAAATGACAAAGTGATTATCGCCGATCGGCTCGGTAAATTCTATATTTATGACCCTAAGGAAAATCTTGCTGGGCACGCCGAATATCCGGAACTCCCAAGTCACCGAGACGCTTTCTTTGACTGGGGAAAATACGGCCGATCCGAATTATTTCGATTGCACGATATCGAATATTTGGGCGTCGGCGGGAAGGGGTATCTGATCGCATCCCACGAATTTTTTGATACGAAATTAAAATTAACCAGCCTCGCCGTGCATCGGTTGCAAATTGATCCAAAAAACCTTTCTCCCGTTGGCGCTTGGCACTTAATTTTTAAAAGCACGCCACTGCCCCCGCACAAAGACTATTTCGCCAATGGCGCAGGGGGCCGGTTGGCCGTTGATGGAAATTCCGTCTATCTGAGCATCGGTGACTACAATCAAGACGGTGTTTTCATCCCAATGCAGCCGCCCTTTCCGGCGCAAATTAGAACTTCTGATTTCGGCTCGATCATCAAGCTGAACGTTCAAACCGGCGCGCGGGAAAACATTAGTTTCGGTCACTGCAATCCGCAAGGCTTGGCGCTTTTGACCACCGGCGAGTTGATATCGACCGAACATGGGCCGCGCGGCGGCGACGAGCTTAACGTTATCAAATCCGGGCGCAATTACGGTTGGCCGGAAGTTTCATTGGGGACGGATTACCCCGCCTATTCCTGGCCGTTTAATAAAAAACAAGGCCGCCATGTTGGCTTCGAAGCGCCTAAATTTTCCTGGGTGCCCTCGATCGGCGTATCCAATTTGATCGGACTGCGTGGATTTCAAGAACGATGGGACGGCGATCTTCTCGTCGCGTCGTTGAAGGCCGCCAGCCTGTTTCGGTTGCGCCGCGAGGGAGATCAAATACTCTACCCTGAACCTATTTGGGTAGGTCAGCGCATTCGTGATTTGGCGCAGATGGCTGATGGGTCAATCGTGCTTTGGACCGATCAGACCCAATTGCTTTTTCTGTCCGTCGACAAAGTTCAATTGGCCGGCAATAAATTCGCCGGCATCCCATCAATTAGCACCAAGCTTTCAAAACGTTTGCAGTGCCACCACGTAGGCGCATCCAATCCATCACACACCGCGCCGAGCTTGAGCAATTTAATCAACCGGCCGGTGGCTTCGGATAAGGATTTCAAGAAATACTCAGATGCGATGAAACAATTGGGCGGCATTTGGACACGTAATAAATTAGCAAAATTTCTGACCAATCCCGCTGATTTCGCGCCGGGCACTAACATGGCAATGGCGCCGATGACCGATCTTCGCCGGGTTCGAAAATTGATTGATGAGTTGGAGCGGGCGAAATGACAATTCATGAAATCGATGATTTTTACGCCCACTACAATGACGTCAAAGGCTACCAGACGCCGGTCATTAAGAAAAAACAACTGCGCTGGTATGACACCGAATACTGGCGTCCTACCGGTGCATCTATCGATAAGTCTGTCTTGGAGTTGGGGTGCGGCACAGGGGAGTTTCTAAGTTATCTGGACGCAAAGGGCGTAAAAAATTATGTGGGCGTTGAGCGCGATGCCGACGCCGTGGCGGTTTTGCCGGAAAATATTAGGTCCAATACACGCATCGCCGATATCTGGGATTTTTTAGGAAATACCGACAACGCCTCGTCCTTTGACCATATCGTTCTCCTGGATGTGTTGGAGCATTTCTCGCCGGTCGATGGCGCCAACCTGTTGAGCAAACTTCTCCCGCTTTTGGCCAAAGACGGTTTGCTGGTTGTGCGTGTTCCCAATATGGCGTCCCCATGGGGCGGCATGAACCAATATGCGGATCTGACCCATAAAGCAGCTTATGGGCCGAACAATCTGGGCCAGCTCGCCATGGCGTCTGGATATCGGGTGATCAAGTCTTTGCCGCAGACCCGGGGACCATGGATCCGGCGCACCAGCCAGGCGATCCTCCATGGTGTTATGGCGCGCATGCTGGTCACCGCACCCGAAATCTGGACCCCCAACATGATCGCAATACTGCAACGCCAAGGCGATTGAATTTTAATTCTTAATACTTAAGCTGAAATTTCATACAGCTCCTCGACGTAGCCTTCTAACATCCAATATGGGAAACGGTAAATTTTTTCATATCCGCCCGTTTCGGCGATCAAACTAGATACGACGCCCTGCTTCCATTGTTTTGTTGACTCGTCCAGTGCTTGAGCTTCTTGGTTAATGTGAAGAAATTTCTTCGATAGCCGACGAATATTCTCCAAATAGCCGATAGCCACATCGCGGGGCCATTCGACCATCGAGTCCATATTTACGGTGAGCGCAATGGACTTGTCGGCAAGCTCGCCAATCGCACCTGGCGGCAAAATATGGAACCCTTGCACCTTCTCTCCATATCCCGAAACTTCATCAAACCCCAGCGCGCAACCAAGGAAGAATGTTTGAATGGCATTAACAACCGGGAGATCAATTA
>JABMOP010000183.1 GCA_013204125.1 Rhodospirillales bacterium
CGGTGAAGAACGCTTTAAAGGCGCCGTCCGGGCCCATCAGATAGGTGATGGCGGTGTGATCAACATCATAATCCGGCGCCTGGTCGTGGCCGTCGTCATCACCCTTGTGTGTATCCTTATGCGCGCCGGTCTTAATTTCTGAGGTGCCCGCCCTTTTCGATGAATAAACGCGGTACGCATGTTCGGCTTTTTTCAACGCGGCCTCCTTGCCGGTCAATCCGATGAAGCCGGGACGAAAATTTATGAGATAGGATTTAAGAGCCGCCGGCGTATCCCGCGCCGGGTCCACAGTAATGAACAGTGGATAAATTTTATCGGCATCGCTTGCCAACAGATCGAGCGCATTGGATAGGGTGCTAAGTGTCGCCGGGCAAACATCCGGACAATGGGTATAGCCGAAAAACACCAGCATATGGCGGCCACGATAAGTTTGTTCGGTGACCTTCCGGCCAGTGTGGTCGATCAGGTTAAACGGCCCGCCGATCTGAGGCGTTCCGGTCTGCTTGGCGGCCTTTTTTGTGACCACGGCGATTTCGGGACCGGACACCTTCACCGCCGTGAGCGTCCGCATCCCCAGCCCGAT
The DNA here is from genome assembly GCA_013204125.1 of Rhodospirillales bacterium. Classification (GTDB taxonomy): domain Bacteria; phylum Pseudomonadota; class Alphaproteobacteria; order Rhodospirillales; family UBA2165; genus JABMOP01. Next base: position 584 of record JABMOP010000183.1, read on the forward strand.
GGCAACCACCAGAATAGCCAGGCCAAAATAAAAATAGACTTTACGAATAGGCATCCGCGCTCGCTTTCAATGTGCATTTGATAACAGCCCGGACGTAATACAATCAAGGCCCAGCTCACGACCACCGCCCGCGCCGCCGCCCGGTTGACGGCGATGCAGCATGCGTTCATCCTAAAGGTATGTTTTTGCTAGGGTTAGGTGGCGGCGAGGCCGCTTTTGATTCGCTGGTTCTGATTGTGCTGGCGCTGTTCGTTGACGCCTATTTCGGTCAGTTCATCAATCCGGCGCGCCTCACCTGGCATCCGCTTAACCAAATTCGCGCCTTTGTCGTCTGGTTCGACCGCAAGCTCAACCGCCCGCACCGCGGCGAAATGGACCGCGCCGTTCGTGGATTACTGCTGAGCTTGGTTTTACTGGCAATCGCCGCCGCCGCCGGATGGTTGATTGCCTTCGGCTCGCAGAACATTCCATTGATGTGGATTTTGGAGGTGGTGTTGATCTTGCTGCTGATCGACCAAGGCGGGGTCTATAGCCATGTCCGCCGCATTGGCAATGCGCTGAAAGATGGCCAATTGGATGTCGCGCGCGCCTATACCGACATGCGCGTCTCGCCGCCGGCAGGAAATTTGGACAGCCATGCCATTGCCCGGTTGAGTATCGAAAACTGCGCCCGAAGAATCGCCGTTGGCATTGTCGGTCCGGCGTTTTGGTATGTTTTGTTTGGCTTTCCGGGGCTTCTGGTTTTCAGGCTGCTCTCGGTCATGGACGATATTGTCGGCCACGCGTCGCCCCAATACCGGGCATTCGGTTTCACGGCGGCGCGCATCAATGACATCTTGCTCTACGTACCCGCTCGGATCAGTGGGGTCCTGGTTGCCCTTGCAAGCTTGTTCGTTCCCACCGCCAAGCCGGGCGCCTCATTCACCACGATGATGGGCGAAGCCGGCAATTACCGTTCCACTAATTTAGGCTGGCCCGTAGGCGCTATGGCAGGCGCTTTGGGTCTGTCACTCGCCGGGCCACGCGCCAAAGGCGAAGACGGCACAGTCAGCGAGGCATGGATAGGTTCGGGCACAGCGCAAGCAACCCCTATGGATATCCGGCGCGCGCTTTTTGTATTTACGATTACTTGTCTATTGAACGGATTTTGGGTTGCCGCCTTGACCGTAGCCCGGCTTTTCGACGGCGCCTGGCGGTGAGTTCCGGCGTCGAAATTCGTAAGCGGTCGGTGCTGATTGCCGGCCATCCAACCAGCATCTCCGTCGAAGACGCATTTTGGCGGCAATTAAAAAATATTTCCGTCCGCCGGGGCCAGTCTTTGAACCAATTGATTACCGAGATTGATCTCGACCGCACTGGCAATTTATCGAGCGCCATCCGCGTCTTTGTATTGGCTGAGCTTTCCGGCGAGGATTAATTTCTACCGGCCAAGCCCGCGCAGGATGTTTTTCAAGAAATCTTCTGGTTTCGTATTTCGGGGCTGCGTCTCGGTTGGCTGTTGTTGCGGCGGCGGGACGCCGGTGCCGGTTTGCGGGCTCGGCTGAGGCGGCGCCGGTGCGGGGCTTAAGCCCGGCAGAACTTGATCAAGGATCGCGCCGATACCCTTCTTTTTGCGCAGGCGATCAAGACCAGGCACCCGTATGCCACCGCGTGGCAGGCTGGCTGTATCCAATTTAACATTGGGGGCATCCAATTGTCCGGTGATCGAAAACGGCAGCACCGTATTGGCCGCCGCTGTCCCGAGCAAAAGCTGGCCCACCAAATTCTGTGTCAATTTCAACCGTCCGTCGGCTTTGATGCGCCACGCCGGTAAATCGGCGGTGCCTTTCATCGACCCGTTCGCCAAATCGGACGTCAAATTGAAATCATTCAACGAAACGATGCCCCTGTTTATGGTATAGGCGCCGTTTAGATTGGCTAGGCTTTTGCGGGACTTCCCGCCAAGGTCTCCGGCAAGCCCGTTCAGCGAACGTATTAACTGAACAATACCCGAAAACGCCGAGGCGCCGACGCCGGAAGAAGACACATCCAGATTGCTTAAAGATGCCGTCCCGCGCCCCCGCAAAGCGGAAATGAAATCGGCAACGCTGTTGCCTTGCGTGCCGATCTCTCCAACCGAGTCGAACGTCCCGCGCGCAAATTGACCGCCGCCAAAGGCTTTTTGCGCGGCGGCGGCATCGATTTTTTCCAACTTATAACGCGCGACGATTTGCGCCGCCGCGCCCGATGCATCAACGCTTCCATCAGCGTTAAGCCGGCCACCGAATAGAACGCCTGTAAGCCTGCGCAAATCAAGCCGGCCGTTATTCAAAACTGCGGCTAAATCAGCATTGCTAAGGCGATAGCCGTCAAATTTGATTGAATCAGATTTTATCGCTGCTTCGCCGTCAAAATTACCAAGCGCTGATAAATCTATTTTCTCGTCGGACCAGCGCCCACCCCGGCCCCTGGCCGCAACCAGGGTTTTGGCCAGGGTTTTGGAAGGATTACGCGTTCCCGGCCAAGAGGCATTGATGAACCCGCTTAAGGGTGCGTTCGCGTGGCGCGAATTTCGCCCCAAAATTCCGGCGCGGCGTTTCGCCGGCACCAAGGCATCCACATCCACATCACCGGTGGTCACGTTGGCGACGATGCGCGGTCTGGCCCCGGAGTTGTCGATATCCACTGTGCCGCCCAATTTTATACCGCCCGCTTGGCCGTTTAAGCCGGAAACGGAAAATTTTGTAACGCTGCCGGAAAGCCGGCCACCCAAATTCATGCCGCCAAGATTTCCCGAAGGGCTATAATCGACGCCCAAATTTCGGAGGAAACGCGCCAAATTTTCATGTTTGATGCGAAAGCCCACATCAACGCGGAGCGGCGCCGAGATCGGCTGAATACTGCCGTCCATTGTATAGGTGCCGCCGAAAGCCTTGGTTTCGCCTTCGATATTCAACCGCGCCAGCGTCCCGCTGACGGTACTCAAAACTTCGACGTTGCCGACGCCGTTTAAATCGAACGGTGGTTTCAGTCCGGACAACTTGTAAAAGCGTTTTAGGTTCGGCGCCTTCATTTGGAATTTGAGGTTTTTTATGGTCGGCCCAAGCGAGCCTGGCGAAGATACAAGGCCGCTTATGCCGCCCGCCACAGATGCCTCGATGCCGGCGGCATCGGCAATTTCCAAACCGTTGAGCAAGATATTCCCATTATCAAGGGCAATATCGAGGCGCGTGTTGGTGATCGGCAAGCCCCGCACAAGCAACGATTTAATCTCGGCCTTGAGATGGGCATCGAAAGCGGCAAGCGCCGCCATTCCTTGAAACACCGCGCCGGCGGCCGGGCCGCCATTAGAGCCGGCGGCCGGGCCGCCATTAGAGCCGGCGGCCGGGCCGCCATTAGAATTGCCCGCGCCGGTGGTTCCAGGATTTGCGGCGCCCGATTGTGTGGCGGCGACAGGTGCGGTTACGGGTGCTTTGGGTAAATAGCTATCCACATTGAAACGGTCGATAATAATATCGGCGTCAATTCGAGGCCGGCGCGCCACTGATAGAGAGCCCGAACCTGTAATTTTTGTGCCATCGAGGAGCGCCTTGATATCGCGAACGGCGATTTTCTCCGACCGCGCTGTAATTTTGGAGCCAAATTTGAATTGCCGGAGATGGCTTTCGGAGAGCCCGGCCACATCAATGTCGAGCCAGGAAAGCAACCCCTTAAGATTGCTTGTGGTGGCATCGACGCTGCCTTCGAATTGCGGCGCACCGTCTTTGCTGTCCATAAATCCAAACATGGCAATGTCTGAATTGCCGGGCAGCAGCGCCGAAAGCTGATTTAAAGTAACCTCGCGGTTGGCCAAGGAAAAATTAACTTTCGCCTGTCGCACCGCCTCGCCGCGGTAAGTTATCGCTTCCGCCGATAAATTCACCGTCGCGCTTAAATTTGCAGGGATGGCTTTCAAATCGAACGGCGCCACCGACGGCGAGGGCGCGCCCTTGTTTGAACGAAGTGCCGAGGCCGCGCTTGGCCGCCGAGTAATCTGCGGCGGAAGCGCGCCGTTGACACTTGGGGCCGGCTTACCGCCCATTGCAGGAGACTTAGGGCCAGCATCCAAATCCAACCGGTTCGCCGCAAGAGACAATTTAATTTCGGTTTCGCTGCCGGATTTTATCGACAAATTGCCATTGGCTTGCGAGCCGTTGAAGCGAAGGCCAAGGCCCGATAATTCCGCGCCCTCGGTCGAAGCCATCAGGTTAGCTTGAACTTCAAACGGGCGCGCCATAGCTTTTGGCAGCGCGATGCCGCCGGTGAGCGCGGTAACAAATTCATCCAGGCGCTTGCCTTCGGCGGTGATTTTCCCTTTGAGCGTGGGGGTGCTCGATAGTCCGGTAACGGCGCCCGAAAATTGGCTGTGAACCGAACCTGGTATGACGGTGATATCCAGGTTGAAGGGCAGGGTGCGGTTTTGAACAATTGCCCCGGTTGTCGCTTCAAAACTAAGCGGGACGCCCGCAGCCACGGCGCTTCCCGCGACTTCCCACGGGCCTTTCAAATCGGCCATGGCGAAACGCCCATTTAGGTTCCTAATAGTTTCCCGCCTGCCTTTTGCCGCATCCAGTATATCGATGCTACCGTTTTCGACGACAAAGCTATCGACGCTTATATCGAAGGCCGAAACATCCAGCCCGCCTCCGGGCGGCGCAATTGCAGGCGCCCGGCTTGGCGCCGAGGGGGTCTCTTTTTTTATCAAAGGCGCGAAGGCGAGGTTGTTCCGTCCATTTTCCAAAAACTCGATCAGGATGACCGGTTCGATCAATTTTACCGAATTGACGCGCACGCGGCCGCCGAGCAACGGCGCCAGGGCGATCCTAACTTCCAGGCGTTTGAGAGTAACCATATCGGCGCTGGACGCGCCTTCAACATTGGCCAATCGCGCATTTTCGATCACCAGGCGCGGCGCCGGTAGGAGCGAAATACTGATATCGCCATCGATATCCACAATGCGTCCGGTCGCTGATGTGGCTTGGTCGGAGATAAGGGCTCGGTATTGGTTCCAATCCATAAAACTGGGGGCAATCAGCGCCGCACCGACAACCGATATTACCAAACCCAAGATCACCAACAGAAATTTTCTCAACGGCGTTTAACTCCAAAATAATAACGGACGGCATATATTGCGGGACGGAGGCCTATTACTAGCAGATAATACCGGCGGATATTAAAGGCTCACCAACCACCAATCAAATACCAAGGTACAATGATTATATGAGCCGATTGAGCGGGTTTATCAATTTTATATCGCTGCAGGGAATGGGCCGGGCGTTTCGTCACCGGGATTTCACGCTGTTTGCGCTTGCCGGGTTGATGGCCAATATCGGCATGTGGCTGCAACGCATCGGTGTTCAATGGCTGACTTGGGAAATCACCGGCTCTTACGCCTGGCTGGGCGCGATGGCATTTGCCGATGCCATCGCCATTATGATCTTTCTGCCCATTTTCGGCACCGTCGCCGACCGCAAAAATAGATTGGTTCTCGCGCGGATCAGCCAATCTTTGTTAATGCTGCTGACCATCGGCTTGGCCGCCCTCACCTTGTCGGGCAACATAAATGTCTATGGCCTTTTGCTGTTTATGACCCTGCATGGGGTGTTTGAAGGATTTTGGACGCCGGTTCGCATGGCCATGGCGCCGAGCCTCGTTCCGCGCGAAGATCTGTCGGCGGCTATCGGCATCGGCTCGTTGTTTTTTAATATGGCGCAATTTATCGGACCTGCGGTCGCCGGCCTGCTGATCGCCCTCTTTGCCGACCGCCATGTGGGCATTGGTTTTCTATTTGTGATTACCGGCTTCAGCTATTTAGGCTATCTTGTGGTTCTGTTCATTATCCATCTCAAATTTGAGGAAACCCGGAGCGGGCCGCGCGGCAGCTTCCTCGGCGATTTTCGCGAAGGTTTGGTTTACGTCGCGCGCATGCCGGGTCTGGCGCTGTTCATGGCGATGATGTTGGTGACGACAATCATCATGCGCGCCTTTCGCGAACTTCTGGCGGGCGTCGCCGACGGTGTGTTCGCCGCCGGACCCGAAGGGCTTGCCGTGCTGACCTCGTCACTTGGCATCGGCGCCGTCTTAGGCTCCTTGGTGATCGCAAATTATAAAAGCGCCGCAGGCATGACCCGGCTGGTGCTGATTTCTTTTGCCGCAGCCATCGTTTTCCAATTCGGCTTTGCCCTCGCCCCGGCGTTTTGGTTTGCCGCCCTGTGCACCGCCGGGCTGGGGATTACCGTGGCCGTCGGCGGCATTGGCTCACAAGTGCTGGTGCAAAGCTCGATCCACGGCGATATGCGCGGGCGCGTGATGAGTTTATGGAGCATCATCGTCCGCGGCAGCCCGGCGATCGGCGCCTGGGCGATCGGCATCCTGACCGATATCTGGCAGTTCCAGCTGGTGATGACGGTCGCAACCTCTATCTATTTGGTATTCTTCTTGGCCATGCTGCCGAAAGCGCGGGGGCTTTCCAGGGCCTTGGAGTCACCGCCGGAGGAGCGCTAATCTATACCCGGCGGGCGATCTGGTTTACACTTCGGGGCTCTATTTACGCGTCGATTTAAAGAATAAACGGGGAGGCACTATGTTTCTGGAAACCGATCAACCCTGGCCGCGAAACGCGTGGTATCAAGCGGCGTGGGCCAATGAAATTGAACAAAAACCGTTCAAGCGGACAATTCTGAACGAGCCCGTGGTCTTGTTTCGGGATCAGGACGGCGCGGCGCACGCGCTGGAAGATCGCTGCTGTCACCGGGCGACGCCGCTGAGCATGGGCGAAGTGGTCGCGGGCGGTTTGCAATGCGGATACCACGGCATGGTCTTCGATGGAGCGGGCAAATGCGTCAAAATCCCCGGCCAGGACAGGATTACCGAACGCGCCCAAGTGCGCAGC
>JABMOP010000184.1 GCA_013204125.1 Rhodospirillales bacterium
AAATAAGCCCTTGGGTCGGACTGATTATAAATATGATCCATATCGACTTTGGCTTCATTGATGTCCTCAAATGCGGTATCACCTGACATATATTATTTTCTCCTCGGTTAGCCTTTGGGTACGCCACGACGTAAAGCCTGCGTAGAATAAAATGATTTACCCGGAAACGCGGCGCGCGAAACACCACAGCAAAACTTCGAAACGCAGGTGTGATGCGGGCCAAAGAATATTCATTGTGTTGGCTTGATTGTATGAACCTAACACAGTTGCCCGCAGTTTGAAACACCGGCAGAGAGATTTAACGCCTGTTTTGCATCGACCGGTTGAGGCCGCACCTATCCACCAAAAGCCGGAACGATAGACCGTTCACGCGCGTTTGGGCTTATGGGTCCAGAAATTGTAGCAGGCGAAGAAGGCTTGGGGGTTTTCCTGCTCGAACTGATGCCAATTGTCGAGGGATCGCTGGGCTTCAGTGCCGGGGTATATTTCGGCGAATGATTTAACCGTGGCTTCTTGTAAATCAACAAAGCCGAGAAATTCCAAATCCAATTGCGACAAGATGGTTTTGATCGCCGGAAGATCAAAGCGATGTTCCTGGAAGTGAAACAGCATATCGCGGCACGTCGCCAGATTAAAAAAATCAACCGTCCGCATGACTTCGGCCAAGCGATCTTTGTCGGTCATGGTCGATATGAGGGCGCGGCAGGCGCGAATATCATCGGCGTTCGCGCCATAGCCTTGTTCGGCAATAATTTCGCGCGCGGCGACCACGCCGGCCCGGCCGATTTCGCTGTAAAGGGCGATGCGCATCAATCCGCCCGGTTTCAGGAGGTCAACCAGGTTGCGCCAGCCGACCACCGGTTCCCGCAAATGGTGGAGAACGCCGGTGCAATAGATGGCGTCGAATTTGCGCTCCAAGGTGCCGAGTTCCAAAATATCCGCCTGGGCGAAGGTGGCGTTCAAAATACCCATTTCTTTTGCTTTGCGCGCCCCATAGGCGAGGCTGGCGCGGGAAAGGTCGAGGGCGAGAATATCGGCATCGGGGAATTGTTTGGCGACCGAGGCAACGGTGCTGCCGGTGCCGCAACCGGCAACCAGAATTTGCGCCGCCGCCGGCCAATCAATATCCCGTCCGCGGAGGATCGGATATTGCCAGAGGAATGATTTGTCGTAGGCAACCGCTTCGGTTGGTTTCAAATCCTGCCAGCTTGGATAGGGATGTTCTTCGTAATGTTCGCGAACGGCGATCGAAACATCGTCCTTAATCGGTGTCAGGCTTTCGAAGGTCGCCGCGATTTCACGTTCGGTCCGGGGCGCATAGATTTGCTGGGCGATCAACGGCGCCAGGGCCGGATCAAGCTGTCCATCGGCGGCGTTCATAATGGGCTCGGCAATTTCGGTTTCAAACAAGGGGCGATAGCATGCGATGACGGCTACGCTATAGGGGTCGGGGACCCCGCCCGCCGCAATCCGTTCGATTTGACCGGTGATCAGCGCCACAACCGCACCCCGTTCCTGGGCGCTTTCTTCCTGGACATAGAGGGTCAGAAAATTTTGCTGCCCTAAGGCCACCAAAAAATCCATAGAGATCCCTGCGCGCCAGCCGAGGTCATCGCCTTCTTCGCCTTCACCGCAAAGATGCAGGAGCGCGTAATTTCTGATCTGCATGAGCGCGTTTTCAAATGGGAAAGAGCAGAGCGGGTGCGCGGCAATCAACATGCGGAACGCCGGCTCATCGAGCGCGCTGATCGCAAGCGGGATTTCGCCGCCGGAAAGCGCCTCAGGCGTATGATCTATTTTGGCGCGCCCAAGGATTGCGGCAACGCTTTCGCGGCTTTCATAATAGGCGCAGACCAATGGGCCAAGGAGCCGGCCGGCTTCTTTATTGCGTTGCATGCATTGGGCCGCAAATTCCAGATCATTCGGGCCGAAGGGCTTGGCTGATCCAGCCAGACTTTCGGCAAGCAAAAAGGAGGCTTCGTCTGAATTGGGCGCCAAACGCAATGCCGCACCGGCGGCGCCGGCGGCGCCCCCATAGTTGCCGACGGCCCGGTAGACGCGCGCCAGATATAATTGAATACTCGCATCGGTCGGGTTAATCGCCGCCGCCTTCACCAGGAGCGGAATTGCCACTTCGAAATTCCCCAATTGCAACGCGGCAATCGTCAGCGTTTGTTCAATATTTGGATCGTCCGGATGGTGCGCCTGGGCTTGCAACAAAATTGAACAGGCGTCTTCGAAACGGCCTTGTTCGATGTAAAGGGCGCCTAAATTGTTGGCGCCGCCGAGATGCGTCGGCGCCAGATCAAGGGTCGCCAAAAGCGCCCGTTCGGCATTCTCCGTCTGACCGGATCGAAGACTGGCAAAGCCCAGACAAAAATGGTTTTCCGGGTTTTCCGGCTCATATTTGATCAGGCGTCCATAGGCGCCTGCGGCCCTTTCCATATTATTTGACTGAAAATACATCGAGGCCAGGTTGAATAATATCGAAGGATCATCGGCGCGAATTTCTAGGGCGTGTTCTAAAAATTCGCAGGCGCGCGCGGCTTGCCCGTCGTTGAACAGCGCCATGCCCGCCAGACTTAAAAGATCGGCAGCTTCCGGCGCGATCATGCGGATGGCGTTTAAACTTGGGTTGGCGGCGGCGCCCGCATCGGAGTTTGCCAATTCGAGGAGCGCCGACGGCGTTTGTACCGTTTTAAGAATTTGCTGAAGCCAAGCGATGCAGGCTTCAACTGTCGGTGTGCCGCCGTCTGTGGGGCGATTGGAACTCATGGTGCTGTTTTTCTGATCCCGGGTAAGATTTGCCGTTGAAATACCGTAACCGCAGTATCAACAATCACCATCTATTGTCAAAATGGGGAGATGCAATTGTTACGCCTTATAAATAGCATAAATAGCAAAAAAACCCCGCAGCCTTTCGGGCGACGGGGGCGTCCGCTTGGGCGGGAGGAAGACGGTATTTGTAATTTAAGCGGAGACGTCGACGGTGTGGCCGAGGGCTTCCGCCTTGGGTACCGATCGTCCGGCGCAACCATCCACCCCCTGTCCATTTTCCAATATTTCCGCCACAATGACCGCAAACGTCACTTATAGGGGGGGCAGGGCGCATGAGCGCAGACGGGCGAGCGATAGAACGCCAAAAAACCAATCCGCTGTTTAATGATCACAAGCTGAAACTCGGCACGTTCAGCACCAATCTTTCCGGTGGCTGCACCATATCGACGGCCGAAGGGGTGTTCGATTTAAATTGGCCGAATACGGCGACGCTCGCCAAGTTGGCCGACGAAATGGAATTTGAAGCCCTGGTTCCGGTCGGGCGCTGGCGCGGCTTTGGCGGCGAAACCGATTTCAACGGGCGCGGGTTTGAAAGCTATACCTGGGCGGCGGGCATTGGCGGCATGACCAACACGCCATCGGTCTTTTCCACTTCGCATATATCGACCGTGCATCCGGTGATGGCGGCCAAACAGGGCATGACCATCGATCATATAACCGGCGGGCGCTTTACCTTGAATGTGGTGTGTGGCTGGTACGGGCCGGAGTTCGAGATGTTCGGCGCGCCGCTGTTGGATCACGACCGGCGCTATGATCTGGCCGCCGAATGGCTGACCGTCATCAAACGCCTGTGGACCGAAGAAGAAGAATTCGATTTTGCAGGTGAATTTTTCAATCTCAAGAACCTCATTTGCCGTCCGCGCCCGGTGCAGGGCCCGCACCCGGTGGTGATGAGCGCCGGCACATCGGAACGCGGAAAAAAATTCGCCGCCCAACATTGTGATGTCGGCTTCACCGGTCCAAATGGGCTTGATATCGATGGCCTGCGGGCGATGGTGACGGACTATAAAAAAATGGCCCTCGATGAATTCGGCCGCAATATTATGGTTTGGAGCAACGCCTTTATCTATCAAGGCGAGACCGAAAAAGAAGCCAAAGAGCTTTACGATTACTGCGTTATGGAAAAAGGCGATTGGCAGGCCGCCGAAAATCTGACGCGCACCCTCGGTATCGACCGGCGCGTCCCCGATTTGGATGCGATGTTAAAACTGAAAGAAAATTTTATCGCCGGATGGGGCGGCTACCCCTTGATCGGCACCAAAGAACAGGTCGTCGAAGGGCTGTTGGCGCTCGCCGGCACCGGATTAGACGGCGTGCTTTTATCCTGGCCGCGCTACATCGAAGACATGACCAATTTCAAGGAAGTCACCTATCCCTTGGTTGTCGAGGCGGGGCTTAGATAGGGCAGGCGGTTCGATCAAACCGCCATTGCCAATTCAGAACTTTCGAATTCACACAGCAGTTTGGATTTCATGACTTCGTAGATGGCAAGGTCACTTTTATTTATTGAAATGATCTGTTCGATGGTCTCAGCTGTGACCTCGACTTCAATATTTTTGACATTGCCTATGGGGTATTCGGCAGGCTCCCAACCCAATTTAGCCGACATCAAGGCGACGGATTGGTCAAAATATTCGACCAGACCCACCGCAGCGAAGTTGTCGCCCAAATTATCCAAGGCAGCTCCGCTGAGCGTATTTACCGGCGAAGGTTGGAAATCGTCACCGACGAGATAGTTGGCCTGATAATCCGAATAATATTCCGGATTGGCGGCGACGCTTTCCGCCAAGCTCATGATTTTTCCGTCACTGCCCTCAAGCCGCTCGCGTTGATTGATTAGGGATTCTTTGTATTGGGATATGGTGCGTGCGACCGGGTGTCGGAGGAACGTGATATAGCGCGTTGGGCCGCTCACTTTTTTATGCAGGCCATATTTGAAATGGCCAATTACGGCGCGATAATTTGGATGGGTGGTGAGCATCGCATCCAGGTTTTCCAAAAGCTGAATTGAAGGCTGATTACAATAGGTGATGACGTTTTCTGGGCCAAATTGTTGGTCGACGATATATCTCAATGTCGTCCCGGCGGTTTTATGGATGTGAAGAAAGAGATAGAACGGCTCGTCGGTGGGCGCGGAAACATCCATAATATCTGCTATCTCTGATTGATGGCCTTTCACTGTAATTTGTAGTCACGGGAAGTTACCAAGCTGTTAATTTCCTTTAACATCCGCCACAATGGCGGCAACAGAATAACCAAATGGGAGGCAGATATGGAACTCGGATTGAACGGTAAAACGGCGCTTGTCACCGGCGGCTCCAAGGGCATCGGTTTTGCGGTGGCAGAAGTATTGGCGGCGGAAGGCTGCCATTTGCATTTGGCGGCGCGCACCGAAGCCGATTTAACGGCGGCGGCGGAAAAAATACGAGGATCGCACAATGTACGGGTTGAAACCCATGCGGCGGATCTCAGCAATAATTCCGATCTAGAAGCCTTGGCTGCCGCTTGCCCAGGGCTTGATATTTTGGTCAATAATGCGGGGTCGATCCCGCGCGGCACATTGGCTGAACTGGGCGACGCGGAATTGCGCCAGGCGTGGGAATTGAAACTGTTTGGTTATATCAATTTGACCCGC
>JABMOP010000185.1 GCA_013204125.1 Rhodospirillales bacterium
CCGATCATTGGCAGTTTCGATTTCCGTGCGCGGGTTGATTTCGTGCGTGTTCCGGGCGTCATCAAACTTCGCAACGGCGAATACACGGCGCTTAATCTTCATCTCGATATTGAAGACACGATGAATTTGCGTGCCTCAATCATTCAGCACACAGCCGATGTGTTCGATCCGGACATCTTCATCGTTGATAAAGAACCGCTCGGCCTGCGCGGCGAAGTGGGTGATACCTTATCGATGCTGAAGGAACGTGGCACCCACCTGATATTGGGTTTGCGCGATGTGATGGATGAACCGGCGCTTCTGGCCCCCGAATGGAAACGCAAAAATGTACAGCCGGCCTTAGAAAACCTGTACGACGAAATTTGGGTGTACGGTTTGCCGCAGGTGTATGATCCGTTGGCGGGCGTCGAGATCACAGAGTCTGTGCGCCGCAAAATCGTCTATACGGGGTATTTGCGTTATGGCATTCCCGACGCGACGGGCGTGGCCAGCAACCTGCCTTGGGATTCCCCGTATATATTGGTGACCGCCGGCGGCGGCGGCGATGGTGAAGCGGTCATAGATTGGGTTCTCAAAGCGTATGAATCTGAGTGTCACATCCCGCATCCGGCACTGATCGTGTTCGGGCCCTTCATGAACAACGACACCCAGGAAGAATTCCTAGTACGCATTGCTAAACTTGACAATGTTTCAGGTATTACGTTCGATGCCCATATCGAACATCTGACGGCTGGCGCAGCCGGCGTCGTTGCGATGGGTGGCTACAATACGTTTTGCGAAATTCTCTCGTTCGACAAGCCGGCACTTATCGTTCCCCGCACGACGCCGCGCTTGGAACAATTCATCCGGACCAAGCGCGCTGCGGAATTGGGCCTTCTTTCCATGCTCGAGGATGCCAGTGGGCGCGACCCCGTACAAATGGCGACGGCGCTCCGGCAATTGACCCAACAGCGGCGGCCTTCTGATACGGTATTGCCTGGCATTCTTGACGGGCTTGAAAATATCAATCGACTGGCTGGCAAATGGCTATCGCGCGGACGCGCCGCGGATTTGATGGTTGTCGGCAGGAATAATTGACGGAACTCCACGTGCCTCGATCCACGGCAATTGTCCTTAAAGGTTACCCCCGGCTTTCGGAAACCTTCATCGCCCAGGAAATCTACGAACTTGAACGGTGCGGCTTGCCGGTCACCATCGTATCGTTGCGCCAGCCCACCGACGCTCGAATCCATCCAGTACATCGGAAAATCAAGGCCCCGGTATTGTATTTGCCGGAATATCTTTACCGCCAGCCATTGCGGTTGTTTCGTGCATGGTTTCGGGTGCGGCGCCGGCCCGGTTACCGGCGTGCGCTGAGCATCTGGCTCGGCGATCTAAAACGCGATCGGAGCGCAAACCGTGTCCGGCGGTTCGGCCAGGCGCTTGTACTTGCCAATGAAATGCCGACCGGGGTCGAGCACTTACATGCCCATTTTCTGCATACGCCGTCTTCTGTGACCCGCTACGCATCAATTTTGAGCGGCCTGGATTGGAGCGCGTCCGCCCACGCTGTCGATATTTACACCACACCAGATTGGGAGATCGTTGAAAAAATTGCGGACTGCCAGTGGCTTGTGACATGCACCGACGCGAACCGCCGCCATCTCGTCGATCTAATTGGGGCAGAGGACCGATCGGCTACGAAAATCGGCCTCGTCTATCACGGCACTCACACGGCGGGGTTTGAGCGCGCGCGCCAAGCGCCCAGCCAGCGTGACGGTTTAAACCCATCCGATCCGGTGCGAATATTATCGGTTGGACGCGCTGTTGCCAAAAAGGGCTTTCCTGATCTTTTGCATGCCTTGGCAAGCTTGCCGGTGGAATTGAATTGGCGCTTCACCCATGTAGGCGGGGGTGAGATGTTGGGTGAATTGAAATCTCTGGCGGCTCGGCTCGACTTAGAAGACCGCATAACATGGCTTGGCGCTCTGGCGCAGGAACAGGTGATCGAACAATATGCCGAGGCCGACATTTTCGCACTCGCCTGCCGTATAGCAGAAGACGGCGACCGCGATGGTCTTCCAAATGTACTGATGGAGGCCCAATCCACCGGGCTTGCATGCGTCTCGACGTGCATTTCGGGCATACCTGAATTAATTGAGAATGGCATCACCGGATTGTTGGTGGATGAAAATAATCCCGCCGGGCTTAGCCGTGCGCTTAACAGGCTGATTATTGATCCAGCCCGGCGCGGTGAATTAGGTGCTCGTGCCGCTGAATATGTAGCCGAACGCTTCGAATTCGCCTCTTGCTTCGAAGGGCTGGCCCATAAATTTGGACTTAGGGACATAGTGAAGGTAGAAACGGTGGCATGAATGTCGCTTTCTATGCGCCGCTGAAGCCGCCGACTTCGCCCGTTCCTTCGGGCGATAGGCGCATTGCGCGCGCGTTTGTGGCGGCAATGGAGCTCGCCGGACATCGTGTCGAGTTGGCATCAATATTTCGCTCTCGCGAACCGAATGGTGTCCCCGAGCGCCAAGTTCGTCTCGCCGAAATCGGTGCCAATTTGGCCCGCCGTTTGATCCGGCGCTACCAGTCCTTACCGAAGTCTGAGCGGCCAAACCTGTGGTTTACCTATCACCTCTATTATAAAGCACCCGATTGGATCGGCCCGATTGTGGCCGAAGGATTGGACATTCCTTATGCCGTGGCTGAAGTTTCTTATGCTCCCAAACGCGCAGGAGGCCCGTGGGATATCAGCCATCGGGCGGTTGGTGAGGCCATTAAAAAGGCCGATGTTATATTCGGCGTTAATTCCGCCAACGCGCCCTGCGTGTTGCCGCTCCTGGATGATCGGGAACGCTATGTCCCTTTAAAACCATTTTTGGAAATTCCGGTTGGAGCCAACAGCAAGCCGTCTGATTTCCGCGCAAAATTGGCTGCCCGGTATGGCCTCGATACCGGGCGCGTCTGGTTGCTGGCGGTGGCTATGATGCGCGATGATGCAAAACTTCAATCGTATCGATTGCTGGCCACAGCGCTCGGAAAAATTCCGGCCGGGGGTTGGAGCCTGATTGTCGCCGGCGACGGCCCCGCCGGCGATCAGGTTCGCTCCTGTTTTAAGGGCGTTGATGCTTTCTTTGCCGGCGAGTTATCTTCTTCTGATCTGTTCGATTTTTATCATGCCGCCGACCTATTCGTTTGGCCGGCGATAAACGAGGCCTATGGAATGGCTTTATTAGAAGCGCAAGCGGCCGGGCTGGCTGCGATTGTCGGCGACGCAGGCGGGGTCGGAGATATCGTCCGTCACGGCGAAACCGGGCTGTTGGTCCCTGAAGGCGACGCAGATGCCTTTGCCGAGGCCTTGGCCCGCCTTGTTAGCGACCGGGATACACGCCTAAAATTGGCGGGCACGGCGAAGCAAACGGCCGAAAAAGAACACGGTCTCGAACTGGCATCCCGCATATTGGATTTTGAGTTGAGGAAAGTTTTAAGGTGACTTCAAAAGGGACATCAATTTTATTCATTCGCCATGGCGTAACCGAATGGAATGTCAAAAACCTTGTGCAGGGAAGCACTGACATTCCTTTGGGCGAAGAAGGTCGGGCCGAGGTTCGCGCCTGGCAATTGCCGCCCGAATTTAACGATTTCGTTTGGATGTCGAGCCCGCTCAAAAGAGCCATCGAGACTGCAACGATCTTGTCGGGCGGCGCGCCCGAAACTGATCCACGCTTATCCGAAATGTGCTGGGGAACCTGGGAAGGGCGGACGCTCAAAGATCTGCGCGTTGAATTGGGCGATTTGATGGTCGCCTGGGAAGCCAAGGGCCTGGATTTTCATGGGCCGGATGGCGAAAGCCCGCGCGATGTCCAGAGCAGGATCAAGCCTTTGTTTCAAGAATTTGCAAAAAATAAGCGCGATATCTGTGCTGTCAGCCACAAAGGCGTGATGCGCGCCGTATATGCGCTTGCCATCGGCTGGGACATGGCTGACAAGCCGCCGGTAAAAATGTTGGATGGGTGCGCCCATTTATTTGAGTTGGACGAAACCGGTGCGCCGTCTGTGGCGCAGTTGAATATCCCGCTGGTGCAATAGTGAGCGCCCCCAAAGTTTTATTCTACGTCCAGCATCTCCTCGGCATCGGCCATGTTAAGCGGGCGACGACCCTGGCCCGGGCGATGGCCGCCAAGGGGCTGGAAGTAACTATGGTATCCGGCGGCGAAGATATTCCGGTGCTTGATGCCAGCGGCATGAATTTCGTTCAGTTGCCGCCGGTGCGGGCATCGGACCGAACCTTTCAAGGCCTAGTGGATGAAAAAGGTGAGCCTGTCGGCGAGGACATCAAGGATGTGCGCCGCCGTATTTTACTGAAAGAATTCGAAAATTTGCGTCCCAGCGTATTGTTGATCGAGCTTTATCCGTTCGGGCGTCGCCAGTTGCAATTCGAAATTCAGCCGCTTTTAGAAGCCGCAATTGCGGCCACGCCCCGGCCGCAAATCGTATCTTCGGTGCGCGATATCCTGGTCGAGAGAAATCGCCCCAAACGGGACGCAGAAATGGTGGAAACCGCAAAACGATATTTCGATCATGTATTGGTGCATGGCGATCCAGCGCTTATCCCTTTGGATCGCACCTTTCCGCGCGCCGCCGACATCTCAGGAATGATGCACTATACCGGTTATGTCGTGGAACATGAAAAAATAGCCGGCGCGACCGGTCATCAGGGCGAAGGCGAGGTGATTGTGTCGTCAGGCTCCGGCGCGGTCGGGGAATTGCTTCTTCGAACGGCGTTGAAGGCCCGCCCTCTTTCAATTCTTGCCGACGCCCGGTGGCGGCTTCTTGCCGGTTATTCCTTAAGTGAAGACGTGTTTCAAGACATCAAACGCGAAGCCGGAAGCGGCGTGGTGGTGGAACGCGCGCGCACCGATTTTATCGAGCTTTTGAAAAATTGCGTCCTGTCCATATCCCAAGGCGGCTACAATACGGTGATGGAAGTTCTTGCAACCGGTGCCAGGGGCGTTGCCGTACCCTATGCCGGCGGCCAGGAAACCGAACAGACATTACGGGCGAAACTTTTGGAAGAACGGGGCCTCATTCATCAAATACCAGAAGGTGAATTAACGGAACATCGTCTGGTCGAAAAAATCGCATCTGCGATGGAGAGCCAGCCACCCGGGAATAGTGGGATCGATACTGCGGGTGCGGAAAATTCCGCAAAATTAATCAGTGAATGGGCTGCGCTATAACATCCTTCAACCCATTGGAATGTTGAAAAGAATCGGCTAGGCTAAGCTCCAATATAAACGGGACTTGCCGGAATTTATAACGTGGCGAGGTTAAAACAGGGCTCTAGGGGTCATTGGTCATGGAACAAGGTATTTTTCAGTTTGTCCTGCGTTACAGCAAGACGCAGCAATTATTTCTTCTTATTGTTGCATTGGCATCTTTGCCGTTTTATTTTTTCTCCCTCGATCTTCCCAAGCAAATCGTCGATAAGGCGATTAAGGGAAAAGAAAAGGGAATCACTTTCCCAGTCGATTACTATGGCCTGGAACTGGACCAAATTTCTTATCTTATGGTTCTTTGCGTCATTTTCCTGGTTCTTGTTCTCATTAACGGTGGTTTCAAATATTTCATAAACGTCTATCGCGGCGCGTCGGGCGAACGCATGCTGCGTCGGTTGCGTTATCAGTTATTGCAACGGGTCCTGCGCTTCCCGTTGCCGCAATTTAGAAAAACATCACAGGGCGAAGTGGTTTCTATGGTGACCTTGGAAACAGAGCCGTTGGGGGGCTTTTTTGGCGATTCTCTGTCGCTCCCTTCCTATCAGGGCGGCATGCTTATCACTCTGATGGCTTTCATGTTCGTTCAGGATTGGAAACTAGGTGCGGCGGCTATTGTGCTTTACCCGATCCAAGGCTGGCTGATCCCCAAATTGCAGCGCAAAGTTAATGCACTCGGTAAGGAACGCGTCCAGGTCGTGCGCCGTTTGTCGGAACGTATCGGCGAGACCGTGACGGGCGCTGGCGAAATCCATGCCAACGATACCTCGCAGTTCGAGCTAGCGGATTTTTCCAGTCGGCTGAACCACCTCTATGGAATCCGTTTCGAAATTTATAAGAAGAAATTTTTTATTAAATTTGTGAATAACTTTCTGGGTCTTTTGACACCGTTTTTCTTTTATTCCATCGGCGGATTATTGGTGATCCAGGGGGATATCACGGTTGGTGCGCTGATCGCTGTTTTAGGCGCCTACAAAGATGTTTCAGCGCCGTGGAAAATGCTGCTGACCTATTACCAGCGGCTGGAAGATTCGCGCATTAAATACGACCAGTTGATCGAAAAATTTGAAATCCCCGATCTTATGGCAGAAGAAAAATTGGCGGCCGATGTGGCCGAGGATCAACTCCAACCCATTGTCGGCCTTTTGACCGCTTCCAATGTCAGCTTGACGGAAGACGACGGGCTGCGCGTGTTGGATGGTGCGTCCATGTCCATCCAATTGCCGAGCCATTTTGCCCTTATCGGGCCAGGCGGCAGCGGCAAAGACGAATTCGCGCAAATGGCAGCGCGTCTCTTAAGCCCTTCATCGGGAAAAATCACCCTTGGTGGTAAAGATTACGAGGATTTTCCCGAAGCCGTCACCGGTCGGCGCATATCCTATGCGGATCAAACCCCTTATATATTTGGCGGCTCGATCCGCGACAATTTACTATATGGGCTGAAACATCGGCCTTTGCGCGAAGCCGAATACGACGAGGCCGGCACCGCTGCACGCCAAACCCATATTAAAGAGGCCGAAGGTTCTGGGAATACCACCTTTGATATCAATGCCGGTTGGGTGGATTTTACCGCTGCCGGCGCCGACAACGAAGAACAAGTTACCCAGCGCATCATCCATTATCTGGATGTGGTTGGAATGGAAGAAGACGTTTATCAAATAGGATTGCGGCGGACCGTTGATCCGGGCAAGAGATCCGATTTAGTGAGCTCGATCTTGAAGGCGCGCAGCATTCTACGTCAGCGTCTGGACGAGCAAAAAATTTCCGATTTCGTCGAATCTTTCGACAAAGATAAATTCAACACCAACGCGTCGGTTGCCGAAAATATCCTGTTTGGAACGCCGGCTGGAACCGAGTTCGAAATCGATCATCTAGGCAAAAACGTTTATGTACACAGCGTTTTGAAAAAAGTCGGTTTGATTGATGAGTTTCTGGACAAAGGTCAGCGTCTGGCGAAAATTATGGTCGATCTGTTCAAGGGCTTGCCCGCCGACCACGAATTCTGGGAACGGTTTGGTTTCATCGGCCCCGACGATCTACCGGAATTTGAATCGATCCTCGCAAAAATAAACCAAGGCGGCTTGGAAATCGTTTCCGAAGAAGACCGCAGCCGATTACTGGACTTGCCGTTTAAGCTTATTCCTGCGCGCCACCATATCGGCTTGGTCGAGGAAGATTTCCAAGAGCGTCTATTGGAAGCAAGGCGGGAATTTGAAGCCGGCCTACCCGATGAGGCACGTCAAGCGGTCGAATTTTTTGACGTCGAAGGCTACAACGCCTCGGCTTCGGTGCACGGCAATATCCTATTCGGCAAGCTCGCCAGCGAGCGCGCGCATAGCGCCGAGCGGGTTGGGGAAATTCTTGCCGAGGTGGTCAATGAAGCAGGACTGAGGACGGAAATACTTGAGCTCGGTCTGGCCTACGACGTTGGCATCGGCGGCTCGCGTCTGTCGGCGGCGCAAAAGCAAAGGGTGTCCCTTGCCCGCAGCCTGATAAAGAAGCCTGACCTTCTGGTCGTTAACGAAGCGCTCTCCAGTTTGGATGCGGAATCGCAAGCGGCGCTGATCAAAGGGATGCAAAAGGAACAAGAAGGCAGAAGTTTGATGTTGCTGCCGAGTTCGGCAGAAGCGCCCGATGGCTTCGATCAAGTGCTGACCATGGCAAACGGCAAAATTGCCGGCGGCGAAGGCACAGATGCAGGGCCATCCGACGAAACCGCGGCGCCCGCCGATGGCAGCTTCGGGGATGAAATTGACGTCCTCGCCAGCATCCCCATGTTTGCCAGCCTTGACCGTTCGCGGCTTAAGCTGTTGTCCTTCGCCAGTGAACGCTACACCTTCGACGAGGGCCAGGAAGTGTTCCATCAGGGCGACGTGGGTGATAAGGCCTATGTGGTCATTGAAGGTGACGCCGACGTCGTTTTGGAAACCCTTGACGGGCCTAAAACACTGGTCACCATGAGCCGCAACGATATGTTCGGCGAATTGGCGCTTCTTTGCGACGCGCCCAGAACGGCTACGGTGCGTGCCGGATCTGATCTTTCGGTGATGAGCATCTCCAAAGATGTATTCTTCAAACTCATATCCGAGGATCTGGAAGTAAGCGCCCAGCTCACCCGGTCCGTGGCTGACCGCCTGGAACGCACGACACGTGATCTCAGCCAGGCGAGCACCGTGCGTGATATGATAACGAACCTTCCCGATGCGCGGCTGTTCGCTGATCGCATTAGCTATACCAATAAGTTGAAAAAGGGGACGCCCGAATCATCAGGCTTGCTGTTGTTCGATGTGAAAAAGAATTTTGTTCTCGGCGGCGCACTGTCGCCGGATGAGCATAATCAGATGCTTCGTGCCATTGCCGACCGAATAATTACTTGCACACGCGCCACCGATACAACCGCACGGATCGACGATTGGAATTTTGCGATTATCGTAACGCCAATCCTGGAAGATGACGCCCCGAAGCTTTTGGCGCAACGGATCACAAATGCTTTCGTAACGCCGATTAATATCGGTAAACATAAAATAATGTGTCAGGCGGATTGCGAATATACGTTCCGTCCGCTAGAAGATGTTGAGCCAGAGGAACAGCTGGCCAATTTGCTCGCAGGGGAAGGGGAATCCTTCACACTCAAAGGAGCAGTGTAATTCCAGGCTGTATTCGCTGGCATAAATGAATTCAGAATTTGGATACGGGTTCGGCGACCTTGCCGGTGACTACGTGCGCGCCATTATTGGTATTATTCTCTGCGTCTCCCCATTTATATATGTGAAACCAGCTGCCGTTATGGCGGTGGTCCTGTTGCTTATCGGAGCCCTGTTCCTTATGTCTTTAGTTGAAACCTTGGCGAGACATGTCACAAAAATCGTTGTCGATGACGACGGCATTGGTTTTGTTGCGATGTTTGAGCGCCGGATCAGCTGGCAGTCGTTGGAAGAATACAGCTTATCCCACTATTCGACTTGGCGCGGCGGCGGCGGCAATGGCTGGATGCAATTGAAACTTAAAGGCAATGGCAGGACCCTGCGTATCGTTTCCAAGCTTGAAGGATTTGCCGAAATCGTTAAAACATCTCTATCAGAAGCAATTCAAAAAGACATCCCCCTGAGTAGTTTCACCATGGAAAATTTGAGTGCCTTGGGCATCGCTGATCCGAGGGAGCGGGTTTCTCTGTGACAGACCTGCTGCGCGTTGAAAATTTGGGTGTTGAGTTCCGTGTCCAAGCCGGGACCGTAACTGCCGTTGATGGTGTATCCTTTCGCGTTCGCCCGGCCTCGACCGTGGCAATCGTTGGCGAATCCGGTTCCGGTAAATCTACCATCGCCCAAGCTATCATGGGTATTTTACCCAACGTTGCCGCCATAACGAAGGGCCGCATCCTTTTTAACGACCCAAATTCCGAAGCGGCGGACGCCACCGTCGATATTGCCGCTATGAAGCCGGATGGACGTGAAATACAGGCCCTTCGCGGCGGGCGCATGTCGATGATTTTTCAAGAGCCGATGACATCGCTATCGCCCCTCCATACCATTGGCGACCAAATTTCCGAGGCGATGTTGCTGCATTCCAATGTTACGAAAAGAATAGCCATGGAAGCAGTGATTGAAATCCTGGATACGGTTGGATTTCCTGATCCGCATAAGGGCGTCAATAACTACCCGTTTGAATTGTCCGGGGGGTTGCGCCAAAGGGCGATGATCGCCATGGCTCTCGTATGCCGCCCGGCTTTGCTTATCGCCGACGAACCGACAACCGCGCTCGATGTCACCATCCAGGCGCAAATTTTGAAGTTGATTGCGGATTTGCAGAACGATCTGGAGATGGCGGTCCTCATAATCACCCATGATCTGGGCGTTGTTGCCAATGTCGCCGACGAAGTCGTTGTGATGTATAACGGCCGCGTAATGGAGGCTGGCACCATTGATGACATTTATGGCGCGCCGTCTCACGTCTACCTGAAATCGTTATTACGCGCTGTGCCCCGTTTCGGGATGGAAGAGGGCGAGCGTCTTATCCCGATCCGCGAAATCGAACACACGACCGGGCATCTTATGGCACCCAAGGAAAAATCGAAATCACCGGTGGATTATGATCGGCCGTTGCTGAGTGTTCGCAATCTCACCAAAGACTTTTCAACGCGCAGCAGTGGGCTGTTCGGAAGCGCCGGCGATAAATTTCGGGCGGTCGACGATGTCAGTTTCGATATCGCTCGCGGGGAAACCTTAGGGCTGGTCGGTGAAAGCGGGTGCGGTAAGACAACCCTTTCAA